>JAZFTZ010000111.1:0-6351 GCA_036446955.1 Thermodesulfobacteriota bacterium | reverse complement strand
CCCAATTTGTCTTATTAACTATTGGTCCTCTTGTTCGTTTCTAGTCGATTCTATTTTGGCGTCCATAAGCGCTATCTTTTGAGCCAGGTTCTTTACGTCGTTGGACAGCTTGGATAACTTGACCGCGTACTGCAAAGACATCAACAGCAGAAACAATAAGGCAAAGAGGAACAGCATGGACGCGGGCACGGCAGCACCAAGAAAATTGGTTAACTTAACCAGCAGGTTGAACCACAAGATCAGCACCAGAATGGCCAGGCCGATGAACAGATAGATAGCCGAGTAATCTTCCCGCAGCTTGCGGCGGCGAACCAGGTCGATTATCAAGGCCAGGAAGGTGATGCTAACCAACAAAGCGAAAATCTTCAGGTTGGTGCTCATGGTGTTAACCTCGGCTTCTCCCTAAACAGGGTGACAAAGATGGAGAGTGTCATCTTGAATATATAGTAAAGGGGCCTGAGGCCACTGTGTTGCTTTGACTTCCCCTGGGGCTGGTTCATCTCCACCGACACCTCCCCAATCCTGGATCCGGCCCGGTGCAGCATAATGATTACGTCGGCATCAGGGTAATCCACCGGGTAAATATCCTGGGCGCAAAACTCCACTACCTCTCGCCTCATGGCCCTAAAACCGGAGGTGGGGTCGGTTATCTTTTTGGAGATGGCCAGGGAAGTTAGCATGGAGAAAAAGCGCATCCCCAGCCGGCGGAAAAATGGGGCGCGGTAGCGAGTGTCGCTTAAGAAGCGGGAGCCGATTACCATATCATAGCCGCCCCTCTCTATCTCATCAATGAGGGGCTTAATGTATTTCGGCTTATGCTGACCATCGCCGTCCAGAGTAATAAGGTAGCTGAAGTTGCGGCCCAGGGCATACTTGAAGCCGGTCTGAAGGGCCGACCCGGCTCCCAGGTTGAAGGGATGGTGCACAACCCTAGCCCCGGATGCCGCGGCCTGGGCTGCGGTGTTATCACGTGAGCCATCGTCAATGACTACTAGCTCGGCGACGGGCAATACTTCCTTTACCCGGTTGATTACGGCAGCGATGGTCTTTTCTTCGTTAAAGGCCGGAATTATGACCAGGATAGAGCCTTCCATACCACTATCGGATGAGGACAATTTATGCATTTACTACCTTACAAAGGGGAAGCTCAACTTTCAAGAAGTTTTTAAGAGAACCCCCTATATTGTTGTCAGCCGCAGGTAACCTACTCCCGGGAGGAGGACCAGGCGCTGGTTTGAGGGAAACCCTTTACAAAGGGTTTCCCCCACAAAAGGCTAGCTTGGCCTCGCCCCCCTGGCCAGCACAGTTATCTTGTCCCCCTTATGATCATAGAGCGTCCGAACCAGGTGAAAACGGGTCAGCAAAACCGGGATAGGGTCATAGCCCAGGTAATCGGTGTCCTTCTTTTGAATTACGAAGTAATCGATCCGCCGTGTCTTGGCCTGCCTTAAGATCTCCTCTGGCGAGCTTTTTGCTCTCCGGGGTAGTCCAATGCTCTCTCCCCCGGCGTAATAGCCGGCCCGGGAATCGCTGGTCATGACCAGCGGCCTGCCCATGTGCCGTGCCCTTATCCACCCCCCCAGCTCCACCCAGTATAACTTATCCCGACGATGCACTTTTAACGAGGGGCTGGCCTGGCCAATCAATATTATCGACAGCGCCAGGGTAACCACTAGCCTGGGCCGCCAGAAGGCAACCCCCTCCAGCGCTTTGGCCAACCCGTATCCAGCCCAGGGCAGTAGAAACGAGAGATAATGAAGCAGGTATCTCTTGGAAACCAGGTCCCTCCCAAGGCTGAGAAAACCGAGATATATAAACGCTAGGTAAGAAACGACAATAGAGATAATGAACATATCTGACCAGCCAGTTTGCCTTTCCCCGCTTCTTATCAGGCCAAAGATGAGCAAGGCCCAGAGCAGGGGGTTGAACATCTCCCCCGCGGCCCTGAACATGAATCCGATGCCGGGAAGGGCCCAGTTTAGGTGGTAAGTTGTGGGATTAAATACGGTGAGGAACACGCCGGAGAGAGGAAACCAGTAGCCGGTGAAATACCTGAGATACAGGATGTAGGGCACAATCAGGGCAAGCGAGGGTAGAGCCATAAGCATCAGCCTTTGCGCCCAAAAAAGAGCTGGCCTTCTTTGCTTAACGCCCAGATAGCCAATGGTCCATAGCCCGATCAAGAGGGCCATTCCCATTCCTTCGAAACGGGTAAGGAAGACCCCGGTGGTCAATAGCCCGGCCAGGATGAAGTTGGTTCTCCTCCCCTGGCTGATAGCCTCAAAAGCTTGCCAGGCAACGGCCATCAAGAAGAAGATGTAGGTAGTGTCAGTTATAGTCTCCCCGGATAGCTTGAGGAGTTTTGGGTGAAACATATAGAGGAGAGTAGCCAGGTAAGCAGCTTTTTCGCCGAAAAGGCGCCTTCCGATGAAAAACAAGGGAAATATGGTTAAGGCTCCGAAGAAGGCTGATACCAGTTTGCCCGTCCATTCCAGGTTGCCTATAAGCTCTGCCAGGGCAGCTACAATTATCGGGTAGAGCGGTTTCGATGAGGCCAGCAGGCTTCCGTAGTCGCCTTGTTGAAAGCGATGGGCCAGGTCCAGGTAAAAGACGCCATCCCGGGCCACAACCAAGGTCTGGAAACCCACCAGGAGCCGAAGGCCCAAGGCCAAGAGGAAGAGGATCAGAAGCAGCTTGCTTGTAGTTATGGATTTGTTGGCTATGGTAAGGCTTGAATGCCCAGGGTGGTCAAATGGCTGCGCCTTTTTGGTGTGCTCTTTGCTTTGACAATGGTGGTCGGACCCGTGAAGGCTCATGGTCTCTTCTTACCTTCTGTCTCTTGCGAAATTCGATGCACCGCCTGCTGCAAATAACTGGGGTCGATCTCAAATCCAACAAAATTTATCCCTAGCCGCGCGCATGTGACAGCAGTATTGCCAATTCCGGTGAAGGGGTCAAGTACCAGCTGGCCGCGCTCAATGCCATGCAGGCGGATACACATCTCGGCTAGCTCGGCCGGGTAACTTGCCGGATGGGGCCTATCCCTTTTCCTATCTTGGATGGTACGGTAAGGGATAAACCAGGTATTGCCCCGGCAATGGAAGCCGGATGCCGCCCGTTTCCATCGGCCAATGTTGGACTTGTCCTGGTAGGGCACCCCCAGGGCAATGCGGTCAAGGGGAACTCTACCGCTCTTGGTGAAATGAAAGATGTATTCGTGGCAGTCATTCAAGAAACGGGTGCTGTTAATAGGCTGGTAGTGACCGACGGTGAGGTCATCGTTAACCAGCCCATAACCTCCCGTGCTCGCTTTGGGAATATGAATGGACTTGATCCAATGGATCACGTTTTGAAGGTGAAAGAATCCGCGGGCGGCAAAAGCTACCTCAAACGGCCCCCAGGGATCAGAGGGCTTGGCCCCGACGTTCAAGAATAAAGAGCCTTCTTGTTTAAGAACTGTTCGAGCAGATGCAAGCCACCTTGTTGTCCAGGCCAGATATTGATTGCGTGGGATGGCGTCCTGGTATCGGGAATAGTTTGTGCCCAGGTTGTAAGGGGGAGAAGTGACAATGACGTCCACGGACTCCTTGAGCAGGCGAGATATCATTCCCTTCACACAGTCCTCATTGTAAAGGGTAATGGCGGCGTCGCCGGCCGAGATACGCTTTGGCCTTTTTTTCCTCGTCCTCTTTTCATCCATCGGCTACATCTGCTACTGACTTCGGGGGAGATCTTTTAATTCCGGAGCCTTCAAGGAGTCAATCTTCTTGCGTAATATTTCCAGGGGGATGGGGCCGCGGCCCCATCCCCGCTAGAACAGCCTTGGTGTATATTCATCCCGCCTATCGACCTCGGTAACCACATTTTGTAACACGGGATAATGCTGAACCAGTAGTTCCGGTGCGTTGACCTTTTGGCCGGTCAACATAAATTTGAGCTGCAACGCGTTCACCACCGCCTGCCCACGGAAGTGATTGTTGGTGATAACATAAGTTTCCGGCGCCTGTGAGGATACATGGCTTATCCTTTCCGTCCAGGGCTTAAGCTCTTCTTCAGAATATAGATAGTTATAGCGCGCATCCCGGCCGGCATCTTCCCGAAACCAATCCTGGTAATTTCGGCCATGGAGCCGAATATAGCCGACCGGAGCAGTCACCTTATCAGTGGGCCGGCTGGACCTGCCGATGAGGGGCTGGTCAATGTTCACAAAGCCCACCCCCTGATCCTTTAGAAAGCGATAGATGGGGGGCACGTTCCAGGAAGCGTGGCGTACTTCCAACGCCCTTGAGCAGCCCTCAAATCGCTTGAAAACCTCGCCCAAGCGTTCACGGTTGTGGGGGTGGTTCTTGAACGACCAGGGGAATTGAATTAACAGACAGCCAAAAACGCCCGCCTCTAGAAGCGGCTCCAGTCCCTCCTTAAAAATCCTCTCCTCATTGATAGTTGCTGGCTCCTGCTCATGGGTGAACCTCTGCCAAAGCTTAACCGTGAACTTGAAGTTCCGATTATGACCTACCCTCCTGGCCCAACTGGCTGCCACCTGTCTGGATGGCGGCCGATAAAAGGTGCTGTTTATCTCCACGGTGTCGAAGTAGCTGGACATATAGAAAAGCTGGTCAAACTTGGCTGGTTTATCTCTGGGGTAAACTATTCCCCCCCAGTCCTCATAGGACCAACCCGCGGGGCCGAACCTGATCCTTCCTCCCCCCATGCCTGTCTGGTCAATAGTCATTTTGCCTTCCCGTAAGCTTCCTTCAAAGCCGAAACCTGACAATGGGAAATACATCTAACTATATCTTTCTTCCCGGTAATTGGTCAATACAGTGGGGGAAACCCTTCACCCTTCCACCGGAAAGGTGAGGACCTCCGCTCAGCTAGTAGGCGAAATTTGCGTTGACTATTGTTAAGAAAATGCAACAATAACCTGGAACTTGGTGTGGGAGGCAGAAATGAGCAGTGACCTGGCCCGAGAGGTGGTGGAAGGATTGAAGGATGCTGGGGTATCCTTCGTTTGTATATTGCCAGACAGCAGGTTGGTCGACGTCTATGACTCGGCCACCGCTGATCCAGCCCTTCAGGTAGTGTCATGCGCCAATGAATGGGAGGGTGTGACCATCGCGGCGGGCGCCTGGCTGGGTGGCAAGAAATCAGCCATGGTAATGGAAAACTCGGGGCTCAGGGTGGCCAGCGAGCCCTTGGCCAGACTGGGGCACACTAACGGCCTGCCCGTCCTTCTGATCATGAGTTACCGCGGGGATATGGGAGATAGGATGTCCTGGTCGACCTCGATGGCTTGGACAACCGAGCCTATGCTTAAGGCCCTGCGCATCCCCTACCTGGTGGTCAGAGAAGTGGAGGAGATAAGGGGAGCGATCAGAAATGCTCAGCGAACCCTGGTGGCCTCTCAGTTTCACACCGCGGTTCTCCTTGGAGGAGACATGATATGGTAAGCCGATACCAATGTCTTTCCGCCCTAGCTCAACTAATAGGCGATTCCCTGGTTATCCTTGGGGTCAGCGGGGTGGCCGAAGAGTGGCATTCATTAAGGCCGAGCGACGCCAATCTTTACTCCGGCTGCATGGGAACGGCCACATCCCTTGGACTCGGCTTGGCCCTGGCCCTTCCCCATCGCCAGGTAGTGGCAATGGAGGGAGATGGTGGCTTCCTTATGAACTTAAGCGCGGTGGCCACTCTTGGTAATATACGCCCGGATAATTTGCTGGTGGTTGTATTCGATAATGAGTGTTACGACTGCATCGGCGGCTCACCCACTGCCACCGCCGGGGATGTTGATATCGCCTCCATAGCAGTAGGCGCGGGGATAAAGAACGCCCAGACGGTTCATAGCGAAGCAGAGTTTAAGACTGCCATAGAGCCGGCGCTTAAGGAGAAGAGCTTCTCCTTCATTGTGGCAAAGGTGGAACCCGGGACGAAAAAGTCCAAGCTGAAGGATACCAGCCGACTGGAGGAGAAGTTTAGGTTTGTCCGCTACCTGGAACAAACTGAAGGTATAAAGATCTTGACCCAGACCCGCCAGACCAGGCCGGGGACCTCCGCCTAGCTAACATGACTTCCAAGGGGACGGGGCCGTGGGCCCCTCCCCCTAGCCCCGAGCTAGCCTGTTTGGATTGGCGCGGTAGCGCCAATCCAAACACAACCTAAAGTTTGGGAAGGGGGTATGGGGGAGAACCCTTTTCAAAGGGTTTACCCCAAGCTCTTGCCTTTCCAGGCCCCCACGGCCCCGTCCCCTGAGAGGGTCACTCATGTTTCGTACCAATATTAGGCTATCGCTTTAAAGGCCTTGACATATATGAGAGGGGATAATATTTATCTTGTATCTATTTATCTATT
>JAZFTZ010000110.1:0-3597 GCA_036446955.1 Thermodesulfobacteriota bacterium | reverse complement strand
TCAGGATCGAAGGGCGCGGTATGATAAATCATTGCCTCCTGGTAGTCGGAGAGGCCGTCATTATCGGTATCGGTCCTTGTCGGGTCGGAGCCGAAGGTGACCACCTCCTGGTAGTCGGTCAGAGAGTCGCCATCAGTGTCACTCAGGGCCACATTGCTGCCCACGTTGCGCTCGGTTAAGTCATCGAGTCCGTCGCCATCGCTATCGGGCAAGCTGGCCAGGAAATTGGTGAACTGGTCTGCCTCGAAATCTTCCAGCCAATAATGATCAAAGATAGTCACACCTGTCAGGCTGGATACCAGGGCGGCTGAATCCTGGCTAAAGGCCAGCACGCCATCCAGGCCAAGGGATAAGCTGCCGTATATATATGGGTCGATATCATTGCTGAAGGAGGGCAATATCGGTTGAAGCCTTGCCGCTGCCGAAGAGGCAGCCAGGCTGATCTCATCCAGGTTGGTTCTTATGTAGATGTCATAAGTGTCGATGGTAAAGCGAGGCGGGTCGGCGTACCATTGGCCTTGGAGCGGGTAGGGCTCGAAGGCCATGGGAAGGATTTCATCAACCATATTCTTGATCCCGGCGAAGCTTATACTGTCCCATTCGTATTTCAGCGGGGGTGTGAATGTAGCCGGCGTTACGTTGCCATCGGCGGTCCAGGGATTGACCGCCACAGCCAGGATAGGGTTAACGCCCTTATTAAGGCCAACTCCCTGCTGGTTTATCTGAGTGAGGAGTAAAAGGAAATTCTCATATCGTTGCCCCATCTCACCAGGGTAATACTCATCCGCGAAGTCGGCCGCGGGAATGGGCTCCAGATCAAGGACGACGCCGTCGAAATTCATCTCCGGAGTCAAACCATGATTATTATTAAGTGCGTCGCTGCCATAGGTTAAGTCTCTAAGCAACAGGGCCAGGTTCTGCCTGGCGCCAGCATCATAAAGGGGGAACAGCTCCTGGGGAGCATCAGGGTTTACCTCTAAATCATCCCCATCGGTGCTTCCTCGCACCCAGGCATAGATGTTGAAAAGCCGTTCATCAGGCGTTACCTGGCCATCTCCATTAGCGTCCTGAAACTCCTGCGCCACCCTTATGATGTCGGGAAGGTGAGCGGGAAACTCGAGACTGCCGGAATAGATGTTCTGGATCTGGCTGCCGTCCGCGGTAAGATTGCCGGCATATATGTACAAATTCTGGATGGAAAGACTCTTCAGATCTGCCAGGACGGCTCTAAAACCGTTGTCCACCCCGGTGCCATCCCGTTGACCATAGGCCCAGGTGGAGTCAGTCAAAAAGATGCCATGTCCTTGATGAACCAGCCCGGCCGGGCTTAGAGGGGGATAGATAAGGGTCAGGGCAACAATTGATACCACGGTGATGATAACAGATCTCAGTATCAAGGTGGGTCCTCCTTATGCTCATCTGACCACTGCCAACAGGCAAGAATATCAACTGCCCTTTCTCTATCAGCAGGTTTTCTCCAGCTCACAACTTTTGTCAATATGCAGACAGCGATTTCATGGCATTAGTCGCCCCTAGCGCCTGATTCGGGTTTAGCGTAATATATTTATACTTTTCCTTGCCTGGGGTCAAGGAGTTGGGCTAGCATAATAAATGTACGGACAAGTGTCCATATATCAGGAGGGTCAAGACCATGGAGATTGAAAGAATGTCAGCCGAGGAGCTGAAGTCCCTGATGGATGATGAAGAGTTGGTGGTTGTAGATGTGAGGAACCCTCAAGCCTGGTCAGAAAGCGACTCGAAAATAGCCGGCGCGCGCAGACTGCCCATGAGCGAGTTGGAGACGGCTTATCAGCTGCTGGCTAAAGACAAGCGGCTGGTGTTCTACTGAACCTGACCGGGCGAAGCCTCGAGTGCCCGGGCGGCACGCTTTGTACTTGAAAAAGGATTCAGCCGGGCTTGTGTCTTGAGCGGTGGCTTCAATGCCTGGCTGGCCGCTGAAGGTCCGGTAGAGAAGAAGTAGCGCCGGAGAAACCTTCTCTGGGGAAAACCCTTTAAAAAGGGTTCTTCCCCAGACCCTTTTCCTAAACTTTAAGCAAGGCCTTTCGTGGTATTGTCGAGCCAACAAGCGGCTCGCTAGAGCCTGAGACGGTTTTAATTGTCCCCCGATAATTATCGGGGGACAATTAAAACAGAGCTTCAACTCTGACCAGGGCCTCTGTTGGCTTGAGAATGCGTGGCAAGGCCTAGCTCAAAATTTAGGAGAGGGGTGCGGGGGGAAACCTTTTACAAAGGGGTCCCCCCGCAAATAGTTTTATGTTGTGTTCCGGCCCTGCCTTGATTATCTTTAGTTTCTGTTTAGGAGGCTGTCATGTGGGCTGAGACTGGCGCTCTGGCCACTGCACTTGCTTATGCCTGGGCGAACAATCTGGCCCGGTTGGGTCTTAAGGGTTCAAACGCGCTGACAGGCACCATCATAACCGTGGGGGTAAATTTTGTCGTTCTCTGGATATTGACCCTTTTGTTTGTCCCCTGGCATGCCTTCCGGTTATCTTTGGTCTGGATATTCATCATTGATGGTTTAATGACCCAGGCGCTGGGCCGGTTCTTGAAATTTGTCAGCATTGACAGGTTGGGCGCGGCTCGCTCGGGCGCGATTGGTGGTTCCACCCCCATGTTCAGCATAATGTTAGCGGTGCTGATAAGGGGAGAGCAGCTGACCTATCTCATCTTTATAGGGGCAGTGCTGATAGTGGGTGGGCTTGTTCTCATATCCGGAGAAGTTAGAGCTGGGCCAGGCCAACTCAAATTCAGAGACATAATGTTTCCCTTGGCGGCCGCTTTCCTGTATGGCCTATCTCCCAACATGAGAAAGTTCGGCCTGGAAACTCTGGCGTATCCCTTGTTAGGAGCAGCGGTAACATCAACGACAGCACTCTTTACCCTCCTCTTTACCTCCAGTTTTTTGGGGAAGGGCAGTTTTAATATTAATAAGCGTTCCCTGATCTATTTCCTTCTTGCCGGGTTATGCACAGCCATCGCTTTGCCCCTCTACTATTACTCCTTGAGCGTGGGGCAAGTCGTCGTCGTCGGGCCGCTGGTAAATATCAGCGCATTCTTCAGCGTAGCAATAGCTCATTTCTGGATGCGCGAGGGGGAATATATAACCAGCCGGCTGTGGATAGGCGCGCTGGTGGTTGTTGGTGGCGCGGCCGTTATATTCTTACATTGAGCTGACTGGATCAGCAACACCGTAGAAAGGATCGGTCACCAGGCGGCCAAGACCGGGAAAAGTGAGGCCGGCTTTAGGGAACAGGCTGGTCGGATTTCAGTAACTTCTCTAATTTTTCCGGGTTGAATCCCACCATGACCTCGTCGCCAGCTACAATCACCGGCACACTCCTGCCCCCGGAGACCTTCACCATCTCTTCAAGGGCCTGCTTGTCTTGCGAGACGTCATATTCGGTGAATTCTACATCCCTCTGGGAAAGAAACTCTTTCGCCTTTGTGCAGAAAGGTCAGGTGGGGGTGCTGTATATCTTTACTCCTTCCATTTTTCAACCTACTCGCCGGCAGCTGATGTATATCGGCCAGGCAGGTTAACAGCCCGACCGCAGTTAAGGGATGTACCATTGAGAA
>JAZFTZ010000109.1:0-9138 GCA_036446955.1 Thermodesulfobacteriota bacterium | reverse complement strand
CACCGCCGGTAAGACGCTGACCGAGGCGGACCTGATCATCTATACCGGACTATCCGGTGATTACAACCCTTTGCATGTGGACGAGGAATATGCCAGGAAGACCGCGTATAAAGGTAGAATCGCACAGGGCTTCCTGGGATTGGCAATGGCGTCGGGCCTTTATTCCCGGCTGGGGATATTTGACGGGACTATAATCGCCTTTGCTGGAATAGACAGCTGGCGTTTCTTACGCCCCATATTTATAAATGATACCATTACCGTCAGGCTGAAGGTGACCGAGACCAGGCTGACCAGCAATCCCAACCGCGGCGTGGTAAAGTTTGATGTGCAGATACTCAATCAACACCAGGAGGTGCTTCAGCAGGGCGTGATCACCATGCTCATGGCAACCAAAGAACAAGGAGGTAAAAGTGAAGGTGGTTAAGCTCCATCACATTGCCCTGGCGGTAAACGACTTGGCGCCGGCCTTGAACTTTTTTCGCGATATCCTGGGAGCAAAGGTGGTCAAAGAGGATATATCCCGGGAGGAGAATAGGAAAGCAGTTTTCTTGACCCTTGGTGATATCTGCCTGGAGCTCATGCAGCCGTTGTCAGCCGATGGTCAGTTGGCCAAGTTCCTGGAGAGGAGGGGCCAGGGGATTCATTCTCTGGGTATCAAGGTCGATGATTTTGAGGCTGCCGCGGCCGAGCTCGAGGCTAGCGGCGTAAATCTGGTGGGCAGGCAGGAGCGCCCGTTTAAGTACGCCTTTACTCATCCCAAGAATAGCTTCGGCGTGATGTTGGAGTTTAGCGAGTATCCCGAAGACGAGGTAGACGAGTGAAAATCGCGGTGGTAAATATGAGGTCTGAGCTGGATAAGCAGCTGAACCTCAAGAAGCATATCTCCTTTGTGGAGCAGGCTGCAGAGCAGGGTGTTTCCCTGCTGGTTTTTCCGGAGCTTTCCCTGAACGGATATCTATGGGATATTCAGCGCAATCCACCGCCCAAGGAAGCCGAGTATTTCCTGCGGGAGGCGGAGCCCGTCCCCGGCCCGTCAAGCAGTGAGTTGGCCGAGCAGGCGAGAAAACGGGATATGTTCCTGATATTCGGCATGGCCGAGGAGTGTGGCGGAGGTCTGGTCTGTGACTCCAGCGTGCTGGTGGGGCCGGGAAGTACGCTGGCCGTGCATCGAAAGGTTCACCTCATCGGCGATGAATCTCACATCTTCCGCGCGGGAGACCGGTGGCAGGTATGGCAGTTACCCTTCGCCCGGCTGGGAATGATGGTCTGCTACGACAAGGTCTTTCCCGAGGGTCCCCGGGAACTGGCCTTGGGCGGGGCCGATATCCTGGTATCCATTTCCGCCTGGGCGATCGCCGGAGACAAGCCTGAGGGTGATTTCTTGGGTGGCCTGTTTGATCTTTATGACCGGGTGCGGGCCTCGGAGAACCAGTGCTGGTTTATCTCGACCAATCAGGTGGGGGCGGGGCCGCAGAGCCCGAAGCTCTTTTACGGCAGCAGCAAGATAGTGGACCCCTTTGGCCGGGTGGTTGTCCAAGCGGGTTTCGAAGAGGGAATGGTTTCAGCTGAGCTGGATATCAAGGCCGGGGTTCTTAAGGGAAGGACCAGGGGAGTATATGTGGGAACAAACCTGCTCAAGGACAGGCGGCCGGACAGCTACCGGCGGATCGCCTCCAATCCCCTTAACAGCGAGGATTAGGTGCAAGGGAGTCCAACAATGCCGTATGTGGTAAGGCTGGATGACGTCCTGCCCGTTATCCCCGAGGGGCATCAGAGTACGGAAAACCGGATACTATTCGAGGACAAGGAAAAAGGCTTCAAAATGTGGATGGGGGACTTACGCCCTGGGGGTGGAGCGGATCTTCATAGCCATGACTATCCCCAGGCCTTCTACGTCGTCGAGGGCCGGGGGGAGATTGAAATAGACGGAAAAAGATGGGCGGTTTCAAAGGGAACCGGCTACTTTGCCCCGGCGGGCATAAGCCATGGGGTGACTCAGGTCGGAGCCGCTGGCCTCAAGGTGCTGGTTTTCTCCTTCAATCGGCATACCCAGTAGGTATTAATGATAGCGAGCAGTGATAACAGCGCGCGCGCTTCAAAAGTAAAAGCGATAGCGGAAGCGCTGGCCGACCTTCAGGATGGGGCTGTCATCTCTCTGGGAGGGATGACCTTCCATAATGAGCCGGCCGCGCTGGTGCGTTACCTGGTAAAGCGGCGCGTCAGCCGGCTTACTCTAATTCCGCCCCCATCGGCAGCCTATTGCGCGGACTTGCTTATCGGCGCGGGGGCGGTGGCGCGTATATATGCGGGTCACGTCTCCTTTGAGCATATGGGCCTGGCCCCTAATTTTCGTCGGGCCGGAGAATTGGGCACGGTAGATATCGTGGAGGCCAATGAGGCGCTGATTATCGGCGGATTGCTGGCCGCGGCCCAGAACCTGCCGGCTTATCCGGTGTCCTCGTTGGCTTTTGGTGATATCGGTAAAACAAGTGGACTGATAAAGAGATACCGGGCTGAGGACGGTGAGGAGCTGGTTGCAGTGAAGGCCCTGAAACCGGACCTGGCTCTGATTCACGCTCAACAAGCCGACTCCTTTGGCAATATTCGCCATCTGGGAGGAGCCTTCGCCGATGTGATAATGGCCCGAGCTGCCAGGAAAGTGGTAGTTAGCGTGGACGAGTTGGTTAGCCCGGAGCAGGTGCGAAAGGAGCCGTGGCGTACAACTATCCCTGGTTATCTGGTGGATGCGGTGGTGGAGCTGCCCTGGGGCGCGCACCCGGCCGCCAGCCACGGTAGGTATAACTACGACCAGGATCACTTGCGCGATTACCTGGCCGCGGCCCAGTCGCTGCGAAAGGACAAAGAATCGGCCAGCTGGGCTGATTATCTCCAGGATTATCTGTTCGGGCCCGAGGACCTCTCTCAGTACCTGGAGAGAATAGGGGGAGAGAGGAAGAGGGCCCGGTTGAGCCAGGGAGTGAACTGATCGGTCATGAACTATACGGTGAAAGAACTCATGGTCACTGTTCTGGCACGGGAGCTCAACGATAATGAAGTGGGATATGTGGGTGCGGCCGCGGCCATTCCGCTGATGGCATGTCTGTTGGCCCAGAGGACCCATGCCCCCGGCTTGATCCTGTCCGGGCTGGTGGTTAATCCCAGGGCCGAAGTGCTGTTTCCCTCGGCCTTTGACTATCGCTATTTAACCCGAGCCGAGGCTTGGGCCGACTGCTGGGATATTTTCGTGGAATCGGAACGGGGTGTTGACTTTATGTTTTACAGTGGCATCCAGATAGATCAAAGGGGCAACGTAAACCTGAACAGAGTGGGTCCCAAGTCTCAGCCCCGCTTGCAAGGACCGGGCATGGGAAACAGCGCGTTGGGGATCAATTGTCGGCGTTTCTACATCTATCATGCCCGCCACCGCAAGGAGACCTTTGTGCCCGAGGTTGATTTCATATCTGTTCCCGGTACCTTAGTGAACGGCCGGCCCAGGGCCGAGCTGGCCGTTTATGGCCGGGGCCCGGAGCTGTGTGTGACTCCGCTGGCAGTTATGGGCTTCGAAGAAGGTGGCACCATGCGGGTCAAGTCTATCCACCCCGGGGTAACTTGGGAACAGCTGCAACAAAATACCGGGTTCCCCCTGGATTCGCCCTCTACCCCCAGCGTTACCGGTCAGCCCACTGAAGAAGAGATCTCAGTACTGAGAGGGATTGACCGGACTGGCTTGCTGCGCTCCGACTAGGAGGCCGGTAGTGAAAAAATATTCGGTAATCGGCAAAGACCTTCCCCGAAAGGAAGGGCCGTTGAAGGCGGGCGGCAAAGCCCTGTTTACCTCGGACATGACGTTGCCGGGAATGCTGGTCGGGAGAATCTTAAGAAGCCCCATCCCCCACGGCATTATCCGACATCTGGACACCTCCCGGGCCGAGAGACTGACCGGGGTTGCCGCGGTGGTTACCGGCAAGGAGCTGGGCGGCAAAAAGATCGGTCGGTTGCTCCATCGCCCTGACCTCTGGGATGAATCGCCGTTGGCGTCGGATAAGGTTCGTTTTTGGGGAGAGGCGGTGGCCGCGCTGGCCGCGGCCGACCCTGATCTGGCCGAGGAAGCTTTGGAGTTAATAAAGGTGGAGTACGAGGAGCTCCCGGCTGTCTTCAACCCTGAGCAGGCCCGGCAGGGGGGTGCTCCGGTGATACATCAGGGGAAGGAGAACAACCTGGCCCATAAGGTGGTGCTGGAGTTTGGCAACATCGAGGAGGGACTGAACCAGGCGGATATGGTTTTTGAGGATGTCCACCGCACCCAGTGTGTGCCGGTGTCTCCTCTGGAACAGACGGTAGCTATAGCTGCCTACGACCTTTCGGGCAACCTGACCCTGTGGTCGACCAACCAAAGCCCGTTCATCCTGCGCCGCTGGTTGTCCATATTGCTGGACTTTCCCCAGGACCGTATTCGGGTGATAAAGCCGTTTATGGGCGGGGGGTTCGGTGCCAGGAGAGAGGTGATGGCCAGCGATTGTTGCGCCTCGCTGCTAACCATGAAGTCCGGGCGGCCGGTAAAAATATCGTACAGCCGGGAGGAGGAATTTTGCACCGCCAGGATGAGGCACCCGTTGACCGCGTTTTTTAAGATCGGTGTAAATCGAGACGGGAAAATTATCGCTCAACATCTGAAAGCATTGCTGGACAACGGCGCTTACAATAGCTCCGGGCCGGAGATATTGCGAGCCCTGGGAGGCTACCTGACCGCGCTGTATAAGTGTCCCCATGTCAAATATGAAGGGTTATTGATTTACACCAATAATCCGCCCAACGGGGCGTACAGAGGTTTTGGCAATCCTCAACTCCGTTTTGCCTCCGAGACCTTACTGGATAAGATCGCTGAAGAGCTTAATTTGGACCCCATCGAGCTGAGACTTAAGAACATTCACCATACCGGTGATGTGACCGCCAACAAGTGGATCTTGACCAGTTGCGGCCTGGAGGAATGCCTGAAACAAGGGGCCAAGCTAGCCGGCTGGCAGAAAAAAAAGGGACGGCTTCCCTTTGGCCGGGGAGTGGGGGTGGCCTGTGGGAATCATAACTCGGGCACCAAGTCTTATTTCCCTCACGACTCATCGGCTGCTTTCGTCAAAGTGAACCAGGACGGCTCCGTGCACCTGCTTTCAGGAGCGGCCGATCTGGGCCAGGGCTCAGACAGCACTTTGTGCCAGATAGCTGCCGAGGTGTTGGGTGTTCCCTATGATATGGTCAATATCACCAGCGCGGATACTGCCATCACCCCGGAGGATTTGGGCACCTACGCCAGTCGGATTACCTACATCGCTGGCAACGCGGTAAAGGCGGCGGCTGAGGACGCCCGAGCGCAAGTGATCGATCTGGCCGGGGAACGACTGGAGGCGGAGCCCAAAGACCTTGAGATAACCGAGGGAAAGGTCTTCGTTGCCGGCAGCCCGGATAAGTATATCAGCTTAACCGAGGTGGCCCGGCTGGCCCTGGCCAAAGAAGGCAGGCATATCCTGGGCCGGGGGTTCTACGACCCGCCCCATACTGAGATCGTCAATCCTGATACCGGTGAGGGCAACTACTCACCTGCTTACGCGTTCGGCGCCCAGATAGCCGAGGTGGAGGTTGATACCTTAACCGGTGAGATCAGGGTAATAAATCTGGTGGCTGCTCAAGACTGCGGCTTGGCTATCAACCCGCAAGGGCTGAAAGGGCAGATAGAGGGCTGTATCGCCCAGGGGCTGGGCATGGCTCTTTCTGAGGAGATGATCAGGGATGGTGGTCAGACCCTAAACACCTCTTTCTTGGGAACAGGTATACCCAGGTCCCCAGGCCTGCCCGAAATGGAGGTTACCCTGGTGGAAACTATTGACCCTGGCGGGCCCTTCGGGGCAAAGGGGGTGAGCGAGATGCCCATCGTGCCCACCGCGGCCGCCATCACCAATGCCGTGTACGATGCCATCGGGATCAGGTTCCACCAATTGCCGCTCACGCCCGGCAGGGTATTGGCGGCCCTGGAAGAAAGGGCAAGGACCAACGCAGCTGAGAGAATTTCCCGGCGCCAGTCTTAACGATATTGGAGAAGGGCGAGTTTTAGCCCGGTGGGGGCCGCTCAACCTTTTGCTGTCTTGCTGGAAGAAGGCCGAGCCAGACCGAGAGTTGGCCCAGGCCGGAGCCAGGGAGGGGCTGCGGGCGTTTTCGCAAGTCGCAAACTATAAGCAACTGCTTAGAAAACCTATCCAGGACGTACCAACAGGTGAGACTTATCCAGCTGTTGTCTCCCGCATGATCCAGGCGGTGGCCGCACTGGCGGAAAAAGATTTCACCCCAATGGCCGCGGTGGCCGGCAGCATCGCGGATCAGGTAGCCGATTATCTTATCGAGCACGGGGCTGATAAAGCCGTGATCGACAACGGCGGAGACATTGCCATTCGGCTTAAGCCCGGGCAGGTGGCCGTGGTAGGTGTCAGGACTTCTCGCGCTTGTTCGCCGGTAACTTATACCCTTCGGGTTGAGCCGAACGAGGGCATCGGCGGGGTAGCC
Source organism: Thermodesulfobacteriota bacterium (assembly GCA_036446955.1). Taxonomy (GTDB): domain Bacteria; phylum Desulfobacterota; class JAZFTZ01; order JAZFTZ01; family JAZFTZ01; genus JAZFTZ01. The sequence continues at coordinate 2,589 of JAZFTZ010000109.1, read as the reverse complement.
ACCAGCGGATTGGGCGGTCGTAGTTTAACAAAGGGGATCGCCAGCGCCGCGGTAACGGTGGCGGCCAGCGCGGCTTTAGCCGATGCCGCGGCTACTCTAATAGCCAACTCGGCCAGCGTTGATGATCCTGCTATCCGGCGAGATCGGGCGGAAAAGGTCGATCCAACCACCGATATCCCCGGCCAGCTGGTAACCGTCTCTGTCGGCCATTTACCGGAGAACAAGGTAAAGGCAGCCCTGAACCAGGCTCTTTCCAAAGCTCGTATGCTTGAAGCCCAAGGGATAATCAAGGCCGCGCTTATCGCCCGGGGAACCCTGGTAATGGTAACCTCCCCTGGCTTGTTTTCCCCTTGCCCGGTTGATTGAGGGTGGGGTAACCTTCTCTGGGGAAAACCCTTTAAAAAGGGTTCTTCCCCAGACCCCTTTCCTAAATTTTGAGTTATGTTTTTATTGGCCAAGGAGCGCCAATAAAAACCTAGCCCCAAGTTTGGGAGGGAGGCGTGGGGGGTAACCCTTTATAAAGGGTGCCCACCACGAAAGGGCCCACGGCCCCGTCCCCTTGGAAAGAATAGCCCAGAGCTTCGCTTCTTGGCGGGATGGTGAAAACGATTGACTTGGGAAATTTGGCGTGGTGTAATAAGAGCTTGATTTACCGCCGTTTTGCGGTGAGTCCAGGCATGTAAACGTTGGCAAGAGGTTTGGTATGGAAGAGCCGTTAACCTACGAGGATACTGGTGTCAGCATCGATAAGGCGAAGCGATGGGTAGAAGAGGTTATTAAACCCCTGGCCAAGACCACTCACCGGTCCGAGGTAAAGTCCGGCATTGGCGGATTCGGTGGGATGTTTGGCCTGCGTGCCGATAAGTACCAGAACCCGGTGCTGGTAGCCACCACCGACGGCGTGGGCACCAAGCTCAAGGTGGCCTTCATGGTGGGAAAGCATGACACGGTGGGTATTGACCTGGTGGCTATGTGCGTCAATGACCTGGTGGTTCAGGGCGCGGAGCCGCTCTTCTTTCTGGACTACTTTGCCCTGGGCGAACTGGAGGGAGAGATCGCGGTCTCTATAATGCAAGGCATTGTCGCCGGATGTAAGGAGGCCGGCTGCTCCCTGATCGGCGGCGAGACGGCCCAGATGCCCTCATTTTATGCTGCTGGCGAGTACGACCTGGCCGGTTTTGCCGTGGGCATAGTGGAGAACGATAAGATAATCGACGGCTCAGGCATAAAGGTGGGCAATCGCGTGATAGGCATTGCTTCCAGCGGTTTGCACAGCAATGGGTACTCCCTGGCCAGGAAGGTGTTGTTCGATAAGCTGGGCCTCAAAGTCGACCAGGTTATGCCTGAGCTGGGCTGCACCCTGGGCGAGGAGCTACTTAAGCCCACTAAGATTTACGTAAGAACCGCGCTAAATCTGGTCCGGGATTGTGAAATTACCGGCGTGGCTCATATAACCGGCGGGGGGATTGTTGAAAATTTGGATCGCATTCTTCCAAAAGGCTGCAAAGCGGCCATTATCAAGGATAGCTGGGAGATACCGCCGATATTCAAAATTATCCAAGATGGCGGCAACCTTCCCCCGGAGGAGATGTGGAGGACGTTCAATAACGGCATTGGAATGGCCGTAGTTTGTCCCCAGTCCCAGGTGGAGGACATCATCTCCCGGCTCACCGGCTTGGGAGAAAAGGGTTTCCTGATCGGGCGTATATCCCGCCGGCAAAAGGGTGATGGGAAGGTAGAAATCACTTGAGGGGAGCAGATGGCACCGGCTTTGAAACTGGGGGTGCTGGCATCTGGTCGAGGCAGCAATCTGCAATCGATAATCGATGCCATTGAGGCCAAAAGGCTGGATGCCGAGCTTCGAATCGTTATCTCGGATAAAAGCGACGCCCTGGCCCTTGAGCGAGCTGAGAAACATGGGCTGCAGGCCCGCTTCATCGACCCAAAGGCGTTTGCCGGAAGAGAGGAGTACGACCGGGAGCTGGTGCGTGTCTTTAAGGAACACCAGGTGGAGTTGGTGGCCCTGGCCGGGTTCATGCGCATCATGACCCCTTTATTTATCAGGTCCTTCCCAAACCGTGTATTGAACATCCATCCGGCATTGCTTCCCGCTTTCCCCGGGCTTAGAGTGCAGAGAGCAGCGGTAAGGTATGCAGTCAAGTTCAGTGGTGCTACCGTACACATCGTGGATGAAGGGGTGGATACCGGCCCGATCGTTATTCAAGCGGTGGTGTCAGTCCTTGAAGGGGATAGCGAGGAGGCACTGGCGGAAAGAATCCTGAAAGAGGAGCACAAGATTTATCCCCAGGCGATTCAGTGGTTTGCCCAAGGCCGGGTGAAGGTCGCCGACCGACGTGTGGTTATCGAGGATGCCTCCAGGCCGGAAGGATCGACTTGGTTTAATCCGCCTTTGGAGACGAAGTGAGCCCAATACTGGCCAGCGCCTGCCTGGAAATGCAAGAGCTGGGGGAAATATTTCCGTCCCATTGAACCTGCTAAGTAATTGATTCTTTTGATTTGTGCGTCGCACAAATCAAAAGACAGCCCAAAAGGTTTAGGAGGGGGTATTAGGGGTTGCCCTTTTTAAAG
>JAZFTZ010000108.1:0-9865 GCA_036446955.1 Thermodesulfobacteriota bacterium | reverse complement strand
AACATCGGTCTCTACCAGTTCGTGGGTACTATTACTCACCTTGCTCTCCTCATAGAAAAGGACTGAAGATTTATCTCTTATCGCCTACCTGACAAACTTATTGGTGTACAGCCCCTCCCTCGGGGGCGCTCTCTTAATAATCTTATTCTTAACAAAGAAATCCACGGTGGCTTCCACAGCCTCGGGGCTTATAGCTCTACCCGCGCCGGTGAAATCCATCTCAGTCATGGTCAACTCGGCTCCCTTCTCAGTGAAGCCGAAGTCCCGTTGTATTTTCTTTTTGGTCCAGGACGGGTTGTTAGCGATATATTCAACCGATTGGAGCACTGCCTTGAGCGCCCGGGCCACGGTATCAGGCTTACGCTCGAGAAAACCTTTCTCTGAAAACATGAGATAATCTATGTAACCTTTAGGCACAATCTCCTTGGACGATATCAGTTCTCGGACCTCACCGCTGGCCACCAGGTTGGCTATCGGATTCATGGTCTGAATGAAGGCCTCGATGGCCCCGGATTTCAGAGAGGCAACCCTCACTCGGGGCGCTCCCAGGCCGATGAATCGGACATCCTTTTCGATACCTAATCTCCGGGATAACATTTTGGCATAGGCGTGACTACTTCCACCCTTGCGGGAGATGCCGATTCTACCCCCTCTCAAGTCCTCCCCATTCTTTATGGGGCCATCTCCTTTAACCCATAGCGCGAAGTACTGAGGGCTCTTAAGGTCAGCAACAATCACCACCTTAACGCCTCGGGACGCGGCTTGAATGAAAGAACCGATGCTGGTAACGCCGATAAACAACTTACCGGCAGCCACGGTCCGGAACATCAGGCTTCCTGCCTTAAAGGGTATCCACTCCACCTTCAACCCTTGTTCTTTCCAGTAACCTTTGTTTTCCGCCACCCAAGAGACCAGGTCGTAGCGGGCGCTGCCCCGGAAGGCAGCCCCAAACTGCAACTTTTCCTGGCCAGATACCATTCTAGATGGCAAGCTTAGCCCTGCTAATACGAGGGAAACTAAAGCAAACATCCATACTTTTTTCATTGCCCCCACCTCCTCGGCTATAGGTAGATTGATAATTTTAAGGAGACCAATAAAGTATTATATTTTAAAAGCAAAACTGTCTTATTATGCTAATCAATATTGCCCCAATACCCCCTTCTGTCAAGTGAAAAGTGTAGCTGATTATATGTTGTTAGGGAAAACCTTCCCGGGGGACGGGGCCGAGGGGCCCATCCCCCGGGAAAAACCACTCCAAGTCGCTTCGCCTCTCGGGGACCCTGAAATTAAAGGGTTTCCCCCACAAAATTCCTTCAAGTAGAGGAACCAACCTGGCCGGGCTTAAACTGGATGGGGGAGGGTATCCTCTCTCTTTTGGCTGGCCTCACCCGGTAACTATCCACCGGGATAGGCTCATACCTGACCTTTATCTCCCCATCCTCTTTTCTGATCACCACCCACTTGAGCCAGTTGATGTCGTCCCGGAAGGGATAATCGATGCGATAATGGCTCTGGCGGCTCTCCCTTCTCTCCCGGCTGCAGAGGTAAGCCATCTCCACACAATCGAGAAAATTCCTTACCTCATTGGCCTTGACCAGGTGGTGGTTGTCCTCAGCCCACACCCGAGGCAGATCCTCGGCCCTGATCCGGTTGGTCTCGCTAAGCACCTCATTGATCGTCGCTTCCGTCTTCACCACGCTGTACTCCAGGCCGGTCCTTTTCTTATTCAGCTGCCGGTACAGCTCCGCAGGGGCTATCCCCTGCTTTCTCTCGGCCGGGGCCATCACCATCTCTTTGAGGCTTCTTAACTGGCCAGCATCAATGGAAGGCGAAGCCGACTCCTGGGCCAATCTTCCCATCGCTTCGCCGCTACGATAGCCGAAGACGCTGCAAAAGGCCAGCTTGAGCCCTGATATGCTCTCGGCACAGCAGCGAAGTTGAGCAGTAACGCCGCCGGCGAATAAGCCGGGCAGGTTGGTCTCACCGTCTAGCCCTATCCTTATCCCTCCGGACCCGCCGGTACTTAGCACGCTCACCACCGGCCTACAGGGGACCAGCTCCTTGCTGGGGTCTATACCTATATCGTCAAAAGCAGCCATCCTTATGGGCAGAATGCGCCTTAGCTGCTGGAAATGTTCCGGGGTGAAATGTCTCATATCAAAGAATATCGGCCCCCTCCCTTCCAGGATCTCCTTGGCCATCGCCTGGCTGATGAATCCCTGGGTGGACCTGCGCTCCTTTCTTGCCGGGAAATATCTCTCCAGGAACCTTTCCCCCTGGCCGTTGACGATATGCGCCCCTTGAGTCTGAAGCGGCCAGAGCACGGTGAGCAGATGGAACTTGCCCTTATAGGAGCAGAAAAAGTTGGGCCCGAAGTTAAATTCCAATCCGGAGGCTTCAGCCCCGGCGCGGAAAGCCATGGCCTGGCCGTCGCCGGTGTTACTGTCCGCGTAACAGGTGTGCAGTTTTGCCCCTATGTAGCCGGTGGACAGGAAGACCTCCTTGGCCTTAAAGGCTACAAACTGGCCATCCCTGGTGTTTATGCCCACCGCGCCCACCACCCGGCCTTGGGTAGGGTGTTGGCCGTCGGAGGTGAGCAAGTCGGTAATCATCACCCGCTCTACCAGCTTAACCCCCTTGGCCTGAACCTGGACCTTCATCACCTCCATAAGCTTTCGGCAATCGACCAGTACCACCCGGCCGTTCTTATGCCCCCGGCCCAAAGAGAGGAAAAGGTCTCCCTTATCATCCCGCTCGAAGGGAACACCCCAATTAACCAGATCATTTATTCTGTCCCCTTCCTCTTCAAGGATCACCTCGGTAACTGGTTGTTCACTCATATATTCGGTATGCTCGGCTATGTCTTTAAGCCACAGTTCCCGCTGATCCTCCGGGGTGCCAGCCAAAAGGTCGTGGCAGAAGACGGTGGTGCCTGTCCGAGCCACCACCCCCTTATCCACCAGGGTAACCCTATCAACTATACCCCGGGCCCGAAGCGCAGCCCAGCAACCAGCCAGACCGCCCCCGACCACCAGTACATCGGTCTCTATTACATTTACGTCCAAACCTTTCATGAACAGCATCCCCCTTTAGACATATCAGCCAGCAGAGATATGATCGTCATCCCGGGGAAATTGTACCGGGGCGGGTACCTTCTCTGGACTGGCTATCTTTATTGTGAACGATTCCTTAGCTAGCGGAACATGCTTAATCTCTGCTCCGCATGCTCCCCGGCGGACCACCACCCATTTCAGCCAGTCCACGTCGTCCCGATAAGGGTAATCCCTTCGGTAATGGGCAAGCCGGGATTCCTTTCGCTCCAAAGCAGAGAGGTAGATGGGGTGCAATAGGTGGACAAAATTTCTCGCCTCGTTGGCTTTAACCAGCTGGTGTATGTCTTTGGCGATCACCCAGGGAAGGTCCTCCTGTTCGACCTCGGCAATCTCCCGAAGCATATCCCTTATGCTGGTCTCTGTTTTGACAATGCCGAATTCAGGTCTCAAGAACTTACTCGCCAATCTATGATAGATAGCCATGGGAGTAAGCCCGGTCTTCCTGCCCAGGGGAGAAAAGACCCGCTGCTTCAGCCCTTCTAGCTGGCCATAATCCATCTGCCCGCCTGCCGTTTGGCCAGCATCCTCGGCCGCGGCCTTTCCGGCCCGGTAACCAAAAACGTTGCAGAAAGCAATCATGCCCCCGGAAAGGAACTCGGCACAGCCAGGAAACTGGGCACAAATTCCGGCCGCAAAAAGGCCGGGGATGCTCGATTCCCCGTTTAGCCCTATGCGCACACCTCCACTCAGCCCAGTCCCAAAATGGCGTACCAGAGGACGGCACTCAATAAGCTCTTTGGCCGGGTCAATGCCCGCGTCCCGCAAGAAGGCCATTCGCGCGGGCAGGATACGCTCCAGCCTTTGAAAGTCCTCAGCAAGGAAATGCCGCATATCAAAATAAATCGGGCCACGCCCTTCCATGATTTCCTTGGCCATACTCTGGGCCAGGAGGCCAAAACTGGAGCCCCGCTCCCGTCTCTGGCCAGCATATTTATCCATAAAACGTTCGCCCAAGCGGTTGATTATATGAGCCCCTTGGGTCTGAAAAGGGATAAGGCTCATGCTCGAAGGCGCCCGGCCGGGTGGAGTACAAGCGAAGCTGGGGGTAAAAATAAATTCCATACCGGCCATCTCCGCGCCGGCGCGATAAGCCACGGCCTGGCCGTCTCCACTGGTGTTATCGAGGTAACCGACATGAAGCTTGGCGCTTATAGGTCCGGTGGCCACTATGACCGTCTTGGCCTTGAACACCAGGAAACGGCCGGATCTGGTACCCAGGCCCACCGCACCCACAACCCGGCCCTGGGTGGGCAGCTGCCCGTCCAAGGTGAGCAGATCGGTTATCATGACCCTCTCAACCAGATCTACACCCCGCCGCCTTACCTCTTCTTTCATAGCCTCCATTAACTCTCGGCCGTTATACAAGACTACCTTACTGACCTTGTGGCCGCGGCCGAGAGACAGAGCCAGCTTTCCCTTATAATCGGTCTCAAAGGAGACACCGAAGCCGCGCATTTGCTCAATGCGTTGGCCGCCTTCGAGCAGGAGGCTGCTGGCGTAACGCTGGTCACACAGGTTCTCAGCCTGCTCGACTACCTCCGCCAGCCAGGCCTCGAATTCCCCCTCGGGCGTGGGCGCGAGTAGATCATGACAGAAGACCGCGCCCCCACTGCGGGCCACTACTCCCTTTTCCACCAGCATCACTTTACAGTTTGACTCGGCCGCACCGATAGCGGCCCAGCAGCCCCCACAGCCCCCTCCAATCACCAAAACATCGGTCTCCACCGTATCGGGGTGAGAAAAACTCATCTCCTGATCACCTTACTTCATCCGCCCCGGGTAAACTTGAATGGCCTCCTCTGGACAGACCTCTTCACAAATGAAACAATCAACGCACGCCCTGCCATTGGCCAGATAGGCGACATACCTCTTCATATCGAAGCCAAAGCAGTAGGCCCCACAACGGTGCAGGCAGAGGCCACACCCGTCGCACTTGTGTCTATCTATCCTAGGTGGCACGGTTCTCCCTCCCTTCCTCCCAGCCAGACCTACACCGACTACCAGCTCAGCGCTCTTGACCGGCCAGGCCCCATTAGCCCTAGCCAATCTTTCACCACCTCACCAGGAGAGGCCGCGGGCGATTCAAAACATTCCCGTTAGCAAGAAACCGCGCTGCGACTAGGATAATTACATCCCTAAGAGTCACCGGTTATTTACTTGGCATACCCTTTAGCATAATAGGCTTCCAGGGGCGCAGCCTTATCTTTAGCCAGGAGGCCATAATTTATCAGAAATTTCCTTGCGTTCTGTATCTTGACTATAGCTATCTTGCCTCGGTCGTCATAGCGCAGCAAGCGATAGGCCGCCAGGGCCCCTTCATCATTGTAGCTGCTTAAGCGACCCTCCTTCATCTTCTCTATCGCCCACTTCTTATTGTTCATAACAAATTCGGCGCCCTTGTTCCAGCCAGCAACGATCTTCCTTACCGAATCCGGATTACTACTCAGGAAATCTTTTCTGGAGAAAATGATCTGAGTAGCCAATCCCTTGGGAAGGTAATCATTCAAGGTCACAAGCTCCCGGACGATGCCTCTCACTTTCAGGGCGGCCATGCTGAAGTCGCTCAAGTTGGTTACATCGATGGCCCCGGACCTTAAGCCGGCCATACTAGCCATCCCTCCTCCCAAAGCATGAAACTTCACCTGGCCCTCCAGGCCGAGGGCCTTGATCACTGCTTGGGCATACGTGTGGCTACTGCCACCGAGTCGGGTAACCCCTATTTTAGTCCCTTTCAGGTCCTGGGGTTTTTTTAGCGGGCTATCAGTGAGGACCCAAAAATAGAAATTGCTAGTGGAGCCGCTATCCCCTACCGCAACCAGCGGTGCACCCCGAGAGACTACCCTGACCAACGCAATAACCCCAAAGGTTCCCATATCAATATCTCGGGTCAATACTCCCCTGAGCATATCCTTAGAGGACCTAAAAGGAGTCCACTCCACTTTCAGCCCCATCTGCCGCCAATATCCCTGATCCATGGCCGCCCAGGCAGGCAGGCCGTAATGGGGATTAACCTTGAAGTGAGTGGCCAACCTTACTTTTTCCGCGCCCCAGCTTGGAGCCAAAATAAAGCCCAACGTGACCAAAAATGTCACACTTGCCAGCAACAATTTCTTGGACACTGCGTTATCTCCTTCCTTTAGCAGAGATTGACAAACCGGTATATATTACACCTTTTATCTTTGTTGCCAAAGTACAAAGTACTCAGTTGCTTTCTGCCACCTCCTTTGCTCAGGTTATCCCGAACCTGGTCCCGGCCCTGAAGAGACGGTCTCGGAGAACTGGATCAAGGAAGGTATTTTAGTTAGCGAGGCGGGTTTGCTTTTATTAGTTTCCAAAGGTACAGGCCGGTGCCTTATCTCTATGCCCTTGCTACCTCGCCTCACCCCAATCCATTTAATCCAATTGCCGTCGTCTCTGAAGGGATAGTCGGCTCGGTAATGGGACAATCGGCTCTCCCTTCTTTCCAGGGCGGCCGTGTAAGTGGGCTCAAGCAGGTCGACGAAATTTCTCACCTCGTTGGCCTTAATCAGTTCATGAACATCGGGGGCAAATAGTAGCGGCATGTCTTCCTGGTTACAGGTTCCTATGCCCTTGATAAATTCCTGAATCGTCTTCTCGGTCTTGACCACACTATACTCAGGACGCATTATCCTGGCCGCCAACTTGTTGTAAAGCTCCCGAGGCGAAATACCCGCTTCCCTCTCCGATGGGGCATAGCTACTGACTTTAAGCCCGTTAACCTGCCCCCAGGAGATCTGGTCGTCCTCCTTATGCTGATAGGCCCGCGCGGCCCGCTCGCCGGCACGGTAACCAAACACACTGCACACCCCCAGCATGCAGCCGGACAGCAATTCCGTTCCACCCGGGAAATGGGCGCAAATGCCACCGGTGAAAAGCCCGGGCACGCTGGTCTCCCCCCAGAGGTCCATACAGGTGCCCCGACTCAAATACATAACCACCAGCCTGGTCTCGATCAGGTCTTTAGCCGGGTCCAGCCCGCCCTCCTCAAATGGTCTATAGCGCAAAGGCAGTATCCTTTTCATCTGCGCCAGATGCTCGCGACTGAAATGGCGTAGGTCAAAATAGATAGGACCTCGGCCCTCCCAGATCTCCTTGACCGCGGCCTGAGCCAGAAGCCCCAGGCCAGAGCGCCGTTCCCCCCTGTCCGGAGCATATCTCTCCATGAACCTCTCGCCCTTGGCGTTTACAATGCGGGCCCCCTGGGTCTGGTAAGGCATCAGGCTGGTGATGCGCAAATAGCCGTCATGTATCCAGGCAAACTTCTGACTGAAGCCGAACTCCAAATCAGCCAATTCCGCGCCGGCACGAAAGGCCATGGCCTGAGCATCGCCGGTTACATTGTCGGCAAAGGCACCATGCTGTTTGAGGCTGGTTACGCCGGTGGTTAAGATGACCGCCTTGGCTTTGAAAACCAATAATTTGCCCGTCTGGGTATGAATGCCCACCGCGCCCACCACCGACCCGGAGGTAGGAAGCTGGCCGTCCGAGGTCAGCAGATCGGTTATCATCACCCTGTCTACAATCTGGGCACCCCGGGCTTGAACTTGCTGTTTCATTACCTCCATCATTTTTCTACAATCAACCAACACCACCTTGCTCTGCTTGTGGCCTCGGCCTAAGGAGAGAAATAGGTTTCCCTGGTCGTCGGTCTCGAAAGGGACGCCCCACTGCCACATATCGTTAATTCTTTTCCCTCCCTCCTTCAACAATACCTCGACGAAACGCTCGTCACTCATGTACTCGGCGTGTTCCACTATCTCCTTGCTCCAAACATCCAGTTCTGATTCGGGCATGGGAGCAAGTACGTCGTGACAGAATACGGTGGTGCCGCTCCTGGCCACCACCCCCTTATCCACCAAGGTCACCCGAGGGCTGAGTTCCGCTGCCCTCAAGGCAGCCCAACACCCGGCCAGCCCCCCGCCAACCACCAGCACATCAGTGCTTATGACCTCTTCAGAATTTCGACTCACTGATACTCCTCCTCTATCCTCACCAAAAACGAGGCCGGCTACCTTACCAGTCGATTGGTGAAAAGCTTTTCCACCGGCGGGGCCTCCTGGGCTTTGATGAGACCATAGTCGATTAAGAAACCGCGAACATTCTCCACCGCGGCCCGCTTTATCACCGGGTCATCGGAATAGACTACTCCCTTAAGCGACAGCTCAGCCGCCGCCCGGTTGTATCTTTTAATGGACATCACCTTTTTAACTGCATACTCCGGGTTTGCTTTTATAAACGCAATGGCCTGGAGTATACCTCGCATCGCCTTCTTGGCCAGCTCCGCATTTGTCCGGATGAACTCCATTCGGGCAACAATTACTTGATCTATCCAGGGCTGAGGAAGTTTCTTTCCCAGGTCCATTAACCGCCTAATCCCGCCTTTCTCAACCATGGGAGCTGCCGATGAAAGTGCCTGAGGAAAGGCATCGATAACACCCGTCTTCAGTGCAGCCACCCGCGCGCTAGTTCCGCCTACGGCAACTATCTTCACTTCCTTCTCGATACCCAGGGACTTAACCGCCACTCGGGCCATGGCATGGGAGGTGCCGCCTATCCGGCTGATGCCCATCTTCCTCCCTTTGAGGTCCGCCGGCCTCTTCACCGGCCCTCCCGGTAGTACCCATATTGACCAGTCTGACCACTCTTGGGTGGCGGCGATCATTATCACCGGAACGCCCCGGGTAATCTGCTGGATTATGGACGGACTGTTACCAGTGCCAATGTCAATCTTACCCGCGGCCATGGCGCGGCCCATTCTACTCCCTGCTCTAAAGGGGATGTGCTCCACATTCAGGCCCTGTTTCCGCCAAAGTCCCTTTTCCAAGGCTATCTCGACCGGCAATTGCTGCGATACAGCTGCCTTGAACGCGGTGGCATAGTTCAGCTTTTCCGCCGCCCATACTTGTCCCCAACAAAACGGGCTTACCAAGACAGCCACTGCCAATAAGGGTATCAATTCCGCAACTAACCTTTTTTGCATGCTAACACCTCCTTTCCGTCCAGCCTGGCTTAAGAAAGCCGGGCTGGTCCGCTTAGATTTGTTTGTTAATGCCTAAAGACCCTCGCTAAAGGGTTTGCCCATCTCAAAGATTAAGCCGACTATTTTACCAGTTCATTGGTGTAAAGTTTATCCACCGGCGGCGTCTCCGCGGCCTTGACGAGACCATACTCGATCAAGAAGCCTCGGACATTGACCACCGCCGCCCGCTTGATTACCGGGTTACTGGTAAAGGCTATTCCTTTCATCGACAGCTCAGCCGTCCGTTGGTCGTACCTCTTCAGGGCCATCACTTTCTTCACCGCATACGCTGGATTAGCTTTTATGTAGGCTACGGCCTGAGATATGCCTCGTATCAGCTTCTTGGCCGCTTCAGGCCTCTCCCGGATGAAATCGGTTCGGGCCAACACCGTGCTACCCAGCCAGGGCTGAGGACGCATCTTGCCTATATCGATGAGCCGCCGAACCTGGCCTTTCGAAACAAAGGGAGCCGCCGACGACATCGCCTGAGGAAAGGCATCGATAGCACCCGTTTTCAGGGCAGCCAGTCGAGCTCTAGATCCACCCACGGCGATTATCCTCACTTCCTTCTCTATTCCCAGGGACTTAACCGCCATGCGGGCATAGGCATCAGAGGTGCCCCCTCTCCGGCTCATGCCTATCTTTTTCCCCTTAAGGTCCTCAGGCTTCCTTATAGGCCCGCCTGGCAATACCCAGATCGCCCAGTCAGACC
>JAZFTZ010000107.1:0-6480 GCA_036446955.1 Thermodesulfobacteriota bacterium | reverse complement strand
GCGATCTGGCGGGTATCGCCGGTGAATGGTAGGTTCAACTTGTGCACCCGCTGCACTTGCAGGTCCAGATCGAGTCGTTGCAATTCTTCCAGCTCCTTTGCCAGGCCTGGGCCCTTCATGGCCAGTATTACCCCCTCGGCCGCGAGCAGAGGGCGACAGGCTTGGGCCAGTTCCGCCAGGGAATAGGTCGCCCGGGACAGGATGATATGGAAGCTAGCCTGGTATCCCTGTCTAGATTCAAGCTTGCGGACATCAGCGCACTCGACCCTCACCTTATTCAACTTCAGCGTGCGGATAATATGCTCGAGGAAAATGCATTTCTTGCTGGAACGCTCAATCAATGTCAGATCCAGTTCCGGTTGCACTATCTTCAGGGGTATAGCTGGAAAACCCGCGCCTGTACCCACGTCAGCTGCGGGCCCGCTGCCTGGTATCAAGTCCAATGGAGTTAGAGAGTCCAGAAAATGTTTGATGATGACATCCCTCTCCCGCTTAAGCGCGGTCAAGTTCATGGCTTTGCTCCAACGTTGAAGCTCCCGGTAAAAGAGGGAAAATAGCTGGACCTGCCTCTGGGAAAGCTCGACACCCAAGATGGATGCTCCCTGAGATAGGAGATGAGCCCCTTCAGAGCTGAGTTCTGAAGAATAAGAGACAGCTTCCATGCCAACATCCAGATTAAAACCGGTTGGGCTTCTTCAGTTGAATGAGCAACAGGGAAATGGCTGCCGGCGTTACCCCAGAGATGCGAGCTGCCTGTCCCAGGGATTCGGGCCGGATTTTATTCAGCTTTTCCTTTACCTCCCGGGAAAGACCGGCCATCGAGCTAAAATCGACACCCTCGGGGATCTTTACCTCCTCCAGCCGGGCGAACCGCTTCACCTCGTTAAGCTGTCTCTTTATGTAGCCGGCTGATTTTACCTCCATCTCCACGAACTCGGCCGTCCGTTTGGGAATCAGAGCTGATTCCGGATCCAGCCGGGCCAGCTCGGCATAACCGGTCTTGGGCCGCCGCAACAGTTTCTCCAAGGTTACCGAGCCACGGCCAAGGCCATTCACCCTGACCTTTTTGAGACGAAGGAGCTCGCATCTTATCGCCTCTTGCTTTGCTAAACAGCGGTGGTAATCATCTTCACCAACCAGGCCCAAGCGATAGCCCTTCTCTCGGAGTCGAGTGTCGGCGTTGTTCTCCCTGAGCAACAAGCGGTACTCAGCCCGTGAGGTGAACATTCGGTACGGTTCCGCTGTTCCTTTGGTCACCAGGTCGTCGATGAGGACACCGATGTATGCCTCGGCCCGGGAAAGAATAAGCGGAGAACGCCCTTCCAGCGCCAGGGTGGCGTTAATACCGGCCATAAGTCCCTGGGCCGCGGCTTCCTCGTAACCGGAGGTTCCATTTATCTGACCGGCCAGAAACAGGCCTTTTACCTTTTTCGTCTCCAAAGAGGGCCTGAGCTGGGTGGGAAAGACGAAATCGTATTCGACTGCGTACCCCGGTCTCAGGATGACTGCCTCTTCAAGTCCTGGGATAGTTTTCAAGAAACTTTGCTGGACATCCAGCGGAAGGCTGGTGGACAGGCCGTTGGGATAGACTTCAAAGGTATCTCTCCCCTCTGGCTCCAGAAAGACCTGGTGCCTGTCCCGGTCGGGAAAGCGGACGACCTTGTCTTCGATAGAGGGACAATAGCGCGGCCCCACCCCCTTGATAATGCCGGAAAAGAGCGGAGACCTATCCAGACCCTGGCGGATAACCGCGTGGGTCCGCCGCGAGGTATAGGTTATATAACATGGTAGCTGGATACCATTAAAACCGTTGCTGGAAAAGGAGAAAGGTTCGGGTTCATCGTCCCCAGGCTGAAGTTCGGTTCGACTGTAGTCTATGGTTCGGCCATCCAGCCGGGGCGTGGTCCCGGTCTTCAGTCGTCCCAGGGCAAAGCCCAAGCCGCGCAAGGAGTCGGGCAGGGCCATGCTCGGCGCATCCTCCATGCGGCCACCGGGGAAATTTTCCATACCCACATGGATCAACCCGGCCATAAAGGTTCCTGGGGCGAGTACCAAGGCCTTACAAAGAAGCGTCTCCCTTTGGCTGGTAACCACGCCCTTTATTCGGCCCTGCTCAACTAGCAACTCATTAATCTCCGACTGTTTTAGCTCCAATTTTGGTTGGGCGGCCAGGACCCGCTGCATCCGCAACCGGTACTCCTTCCGGTCGGCCTGGGCTCGGGTGGAACGTACTGCCCAGCCCTTACTGGCGTTTAACCGGCGGAACTGGAGCGCGCTGGCGTCGGTGTTCTTGGCCATCTCCCCCCCCAGCGCGTCTATCTCCTTAACCAGATGTCCCTTGGCCAGACCACCCACCGCGGGATTGCAGGACATCAGGCCGATGTTATCGTGCTTCATGGTTATGAGCAGGGTGTTTAAGCCGCGGCGAGCCGCGGCGAGCGCGGCCTCACAACCCGCGTGCCCTCCACCAACCACAATGATATCGTATTGACTGGCCATCTCTGCTTATTGTTTCACGTGAAACATCCAGGTAACCCTGGGGGTTTTAGACCCTACTTCCCCAGGCAAAACTGACTGAAGATCAAATCGAGTACCTCCTCCGAGGTCACCTCCCCGGTAATCTCCCCCAGGTAAGACAGGGCCTCCTTGACATCAACCGCGACAAACTCCATCGCGCTGCCTTTCTTCAAGCTCAGCCGGCCGCGATTAAGAGCCTGGCAGGTGCGCGCCAGGGCCTGCTTGTGGCGAAGGCTGGTTATAACCAGGGGTTCGCTCTCCACCCCCTTAGTCACACCCTGGTCAATGATTAGCTTCTGCAAGCCGGCGATACCCGCGCCGGTCTTGGCTGAAACCGATATCCCCGGCAGCCCAGGGGCAATAATTTCAACCTCTTCCTTACTAACTACCTGATTTAAATCCGATTTATTAAGGACCACGATCCCTCTTTGGCTCCCAATCAGTCGGGCTATCCCTTCATCCTCCGGCCCTAACGGCTGGCTGATATCCAGAACCAACAGGACCAGATCGGCCTGCTCCAACCTGCCGCGCGCCCTTTGCCCGGCCTCCCGGGACAAGGGCCCGGTCTCTTTTTCACCCAGGCCGGCGGTATCGTTCAGCCGGAGGGCAACGCCCTCCAGGTACATCAACTCCTCAATGAAGTCTCTGGTGGTGCCTGGTTGGGGCGAGGTTATCACCCTGTTTTCCTGCAGTAAGGCATTAAACAGGCTGGATTTGCCCACATTAGGTTTGCCCACGATAACCGTGAGTAGGCCCTCTCGATGGGCGCGCGCCTGGTCATAGCTATCTAGTATCCTTTTCAAGCCCTTGATTTGCTGTGAGAGCATCTTTTCAGCCTGCTCCAGGGAGATAAGGTCCAGCTCCTCTTCAGGAAAATCTATACCAGCCTCTATCTGGGCCAGGACCTGGACCAGCTCAGAACGAATATGGCCCAGATGAGAGGAAAGTTGACCCGCGAGCTGAGCAGTGGCCCATTTCAGCGCCTGCTCATTAGTAGCCTGAATCAGCTGAAGCACAGCCTCGGCCTGGGCCAGGTCAATTCGGCCGTTCAAAAAAGCTCGCCGGGTGAACTCCCCTGGCTCAGCCAGCCGGGCGCCGGCCGCGATTATCGCGGTCAGGGTCTTCTTAACTACCAAGGAGCCGCCGTGGGTATAAATCTCAGCCATATCCTCCCGGGTGTAGGAACGGGGGGCCTGAAAGAAAACCGCCATCGCCTCATCTATGGGGTGCCGGTCTTTCCCATTCACCACTTGGCCGTGATAAAACCGGTGAGACTCCATCGGTTTTGAGCGGCCAGTTGGTACGAATATCTTGCCCAACATCCCGCTGGTCTTGCCGCCGCTCAGGCGCACCACGCCGATGGCACCCTGACCGGGAGGGGTGGCGATGGCGGCGATGGTGTCCTGGGAGTAACGAGGTTTCAACTCAGGCCTCAGAATGGCGCGAAGTTTCGCCTCCGCCTTATTTTTTCGTCTCGGCAGCTGGTAAAGGGATATGGGCCATCTTTTTATTTATGTAATATTGCTGGGCGATGGACAGGACATTACTCACGAGCCAGTATAAAACCAGACCCGAGGGGAAATTAAGGAACATCACCGTGAAGATGACCGGCATCATCAGCATCATCTTGGCCTGGGAGGGATCGCCCATCGTGGGAGTCATCTTTTGCTGGAGGAACATGGTACCCCCCATGAGGATGGGGGTTATGTAAGTGGGGTCTTTGGCCGAAAGATCGCTTATCCAGAGGATAAAGGGCGCGTGCCTGAGCTCAGTGGCGGAAAGAAAGGTCCGGTACATGGCATAAAGAACGGGCAGCTGAATGAGCATGGGCAGGCAGCCGCCTAAAGGGTTGACCTTGTGCCGGCGGTACAGGCCCATTATCTCCCGGTTCAGTCTGGCCTTATCATTCTTGTACTGCTCTCTTATTTTACTTACGAAGGGTTGCAGTTTCTGCATTCGCTGCATGGAGTGGAAGCTCTTATGGGTCAGCGGCCAGAAGAGTATCTTGATAGCCAGGGTTAACAGGATAATGGACCAACCGAAATTGTTGACGAAGCCGTTAAAGAATCTCAAGACCAGCAAGAGCGGCTTGGCAAAGATCTTAAACCAGCCAAAGTCGATAGCTTGGTCAAGGTCGGGCTGCAAGCTTCTCAGCACCTGAATATCCTTGGGGCCGAAAAATATTTTAAAATTCAGCGATTTTGTTTCATTGGCAGCAAGCTGGAAGGAGACCGGAGCAACCCGTGCAGCCAGCAGACCACTGGCTGTTCGTTCCACATCTACTCTATATTGCCCCTCAGGCCTAGGCAGCAGTGCGGCTAGAAAGTATTTTTCGTCAATCCCCAGCCAGGTTAATTTATCGGCCACCAGGGGTTCGTGGCCCGGCTTTTTCAGCTTCTCCCGGGCCACCTTACCGTCGGCAAAGGCCACAAAGGCCAGGGCCATATCCATGTCCTTGTCACCCATCAGGCCACGGGTTAGGGAAATGATGGGCGGCACAGTAAGCGGTTGCTGGCTTAGATTGGTCAGATCAAGGCGAAAATCCACGGCAAAACCGTCAGCAACTAGCTCATAGGTCTTGTCTATCCTTACTCGGTTGGGTATCTCGAAACTAAAGGCTACCCGGACTTTTCTCCCTGAGTCCTCTAAAATCTGGTCTTGAGAATCGGTGTAATAGGCTAACCGGGTGGTATTTGTCTCCAATACACCGGGCCAGGTGACACGCAGGAGAAATTCATCTTCAGAACTCGGTTGAGGGCTGATAAGGTCAAGGAGCTTTCCCTGCTTACCGGGTTTATCTTTGTAACCCTTAAGTTTCCAGCTTATGGGCGTTGCTCCCTGGCTATCGAAGACTATTATGACCGTATTAGTCTCTAAAGTTATCTTTCTTCCGGCTGCCTCGGCTCGAGATGCGGGTGCGGGTGCGGGCGCGGTCGGCGAAAAGGGTCCAAACGGCTGAAAGGGAGAGGGCGGTTGTTCCAGCACCCTGGGCACAGCCGCCTTTTTATCCACCGGTTCTTCCTTCTTAGGCGGAACGGGGACGAAGAAGGTGTAATAGACGAAGATGACTAAGAAGGAGACGACTATCGCAATTAAAGCGTTTTTCTCCATAACCTAACTCTTAAGGAACCGGGTCGTAACCCCCGGCGGAAAAAGGCTGGCATCTTACCAGCCGCCTCATAAATAGATAACTACCATTCAAGAGCCCGTATTTTTCCACTGCCTCGATACAATAGTGGGAGCAACTGGGCTCAAACCGACACCTGGGGCCTAATAATGGAGAAATGGCCCATTGGTAAACGCGAATAGCGGCTAGTAAACCTCTGCGAAGATACACCGTAACCACTAACCTTGAGCCCGGGCCAAGGGAAACAAAACCTGACTCAACTCTTCGGTAGTTGTAGCCAAGTCATCCACTTGGCAATCCCAACGGCAAACTACCAGGATGTCACAACTGGCGGGAAGCCGGAACTTGTTAAGCCGGAAGAATTCCCTTACAAGCCTCTTCAGTCTATTTCGCCGGATAGCCTTGCCCACTTTCCTGCTGGCGGCAATTCCCAGCCGGCATCGGCCTAAGTTGTTTTCCTTTACGTACACGATAAAACCAGGGCTTGTGTACCTCTTTCCCTGGCAGGTAACCCCCTTGAATTCAATTCTTTTTAAAAGCCGCTCACATCGGCTAAAGGAGAAGGGTCTATTTTCCCTCAAGGCGCTCCTCACGCGTTGGTCAAACTGTAAGTTCCGCCCTGCCCTTAGCCCTCCTTCGCGCCAGGATTCTGCGACCAGCCTTGGTAGACATCCGCTTACGAAAGCCGTGGGTCCTTTTCCTTTTCAGATTGTGGGGTTGATAAGTTCTTTTCACTCAATCTCCTTCAGTCCAGTTAAACAAATATTAATAGAATCCCAACCCATTGTCAAGACCAGCCAAGTTAGCTCTTTGTGGGGGAAACCTTCTCTGGGGAA
>JAZFTZ010000106.1:0-4846 GCA_036446955.1 Thermodesulfobacteriota bacterium | reverse complement strand
CAGTATCCAGTATCCAGTATCCAGTATCCAGTAACCAGTAACCAGTATCTAGTATCCAGCATCACGGAGTTTTGCTAAATAAAGGAAAGGAACAATGGATATAGCTCGTGACGTAGTAAAAGAGGACGACGTGGCCCAAGTGGAGGAGATGGGAAGGATACGGGTCGAGTTGTTGTCAGAGATAAGCAAAGTGATTGTCGGCCAGGAAGAGGCAGTGGAGAACATCTTAATCACCCTTTTCTGCCAAGGCCACGCCCTGCTGGTGGGCGTACCCGGATTGGCCAAGACGCTGCTGATCTCCACTTTGGCCGAGGTAATGGACCTGAAATTCAATCGGGTTCAGTTTACGCCTGACCTGATGCCGTCAGACATAACCGGCACCGACGTCCTCGAGGAGGAGGCCGGCAGCCGGCGTCGTCAGTTTCGCTTTTTGAAAGGACCTATCTTCACCAACATTCTGCTGGCCGACGAAATAAATCGGACCCCACCCAAGACTCAAGCAGCCCTGCTTCAGGCCATGCAGGAATACAAGGTAACGGCCGGCGGCGTGACCTATTTCTTAGAGCCCCCGTTTTTCGTATTGGCTACTCAGAACCCGATAGAGCAGGAGGGCACCTATCCTCTACCCGAGGCCCAGCTCGACCGGTTCATGTTCAACATCGGTATAGATTACCCCCCATTTGCCGAAGAGGTGGAGATCGTAGCCAGGACGACCTCTCCCTCTCATTCCAAACTCAGAAAGGTATTGGGTGGGCCCAAAATCCTGGAGTTGCAGGAGCTGGTGAGGAGAGTGCCGGCCTCCTCCTTCGTTATGGAATACGCAGTTAAACTGGTACGCTCGTCCCGACCCCAGGAACCTCAGGCCTCCCCCTTTATCAAGGACTGGGTTGACTGGGGCGCGGGCCCCCGGGGCTCACAACAATTGATAATGGCGTCCAAGGCCAGAGCTATCCTGCATGGCAGATACGTCGCTTCAATCAACGACGTACAGGCCGTTGCCCCCTCCACGTTAAGGCACCGGATAATCTGTAATTTCAGGGCCCAGGCCGAGGGAATTGGCTCCATGGATATCATTGGACGACTTCTGGAGGAGATCAAGCCTGAGTCAGATCGGGTATGAGACGGGGGCATGAAGCAGGAGAAAACCTATTTCGATCCCAATTTGCTGTCCCGGGTAAACGGACTCATTCTCAGGGCCCGCCAGGTGGTGGATGGCCTGCGCCTCGGCATCCACAAGAGCCGGTCAAAAGGGTTCAGTACCGATTTCGAGGAGTACCGGGAGTACTCCCCCGGCGATGACCTGAGACACCTGGATTGGAAGGCCTACGGCAAATTCGACCGTTACTTCATCAAGCAATACCGAAGGACCACCAACCTGAAAGCTCAAATCCTGCTGGATGTCAGCGGCTCCATGGACTATGGCTCTCAGGGCCTGAGCAAATTTGATTATGGTTGTTTACTGGCTGCTTCATTGTCCTACCTGATGCTCAAACAGCAGGACGCTCCAGGGCTGGTCACTTTCTCGGACAAGGTGGACCGTGTAATTCCCTCCAAGGCGCGCCAGGGGCACCTGGCGACTATAATCGAGGCCCTGGAGGCAAGTCGGCCCCAGGGTAAGTCGGCGGTTGGCCCGGTATTGCAACGGCTGGCATCCAGTTTCACCAGGCGGGGTCTTGCCGTGATCATATCTGACTTGTTGGATGACCCGGAAGAGATCTTAAAAGGGATAAAACAACTCCGTTACAGGGGCGGTGACGTTATCGTATTTCACCTCCTGGATAAGGATGAACTTGATTTTCCCTTCCAGGAAGTGACCAGGTTTCAAGACCTGGAAGAGGACCTGAAGGTGTTGGCTGACCCCCGGGCAATAAGAAAGGCTTATTTAGAGGCCATCGCTTCTCTAATCGATACCTACCGCACTGGTTGCGGCATCAACACCGTGGACTATGTCCTGTTGAATACCTCCGCCCCGTTGGACCGGGCACTGGTCAGCTATCTCTCATGGAGAGACAAAGGCATATTTAATCCTTAGAGGACAAAACCTGTGGGTATCTTCTTTATTAGCCCCTTGTTTCTTCTGGGGCTGGGTGGGACAGCCATTCCCATATTGATTCACCGACTGAGCCGGAAGCGCGCCAGGTTGAAAAAGTTTCCCGCGGTGAGACTGTTGCTGGAGTCGCAAAGGCAATTAGCCAGGCCGCGCAGGATCAAACACCTCCTGGTTTTAGCCTTGCGAATACTGATAGTCGCAGGCCTGTCATTTATGCTGGCCCGGCCGGTCCTGGTCAGCCAGGGGGGGTTGGCTTTGGTCGGCGGGAGCCAACGGACAATGGCCCTGATTTTCGATAACTCGGCCAGCATGCGATATAGAGAAACCCTGTCCGACCGGGTCAGCAAGGCGAAAGAGGCCGCCCTCACCATCCTTGGAAACATGAAGGAGCGGGGAAAGGTCATAGTGATCCCCACGGTCAGCGCCCCGGCATCCGATGCCCCTCCCCGGCTTCTATTCCCTGAGGAGGCGATGATGGAGGTGAAGACTCTCCCGGTTAGCTTCGGGACCGGCGACCTCAATTATGCCTTTAGCCAAGCCTATCAAGCCCTTCAGCCCTTGAAAGGCCAGAAGGAGATCGTCATGGTCACCGACTTGACCAGGGGTGAATGGGAGAATTTCAATCTGGCCCGGCTAAAGGCCTTCGACCGCCAGGTACCCGTCAAATTTATCCGCCTGGGAGAAGAAAAAAGAGATGATAACGCCGCCATCTTATCGGCCGAGTTTTTTGGCGGGCCGGTGGTGGGCGCGGCGATGGCGGTGAGGATAGTGCTGGCCAACTACGGCCAACGGCCGGTCAAGGGCCTGGCGGTTCGACTCATGCTCAATGGCGAAAAGGTGGACCAAAAGGCCATCGATCTCGAGCCCTTTGATCGGGTAACGACGAGCCTGGAGCTTCGCGCCATGCATCCCGGCTGGGCCCGACTGGAGATTACAATATCTCAAGACCGGCTGGTTGTGGATGATAGCTACTACCTGAGCTTCAAGGTGGAGGACAAACTGAGGGCCCTGGTGGTAGACGGTGACCCTAAGACCTCACTCAAGGCGAGCGAAACCTATTACCTGGTTAATGCACTGAATCCCCAGAGGACGGGGGAGGACTCCCCAGTGGTGCCCCGGGTCATTACTGCCGATGAATTGACTCATATAGATATTACGCCTTACCGGCTGATTGTTTTGGCCAACCTGGAAAAACTGAACAGGTTACCGGCACAACAGTTGCTGGACCGGGTAGAGGCTGGGGCGAGCCTATTCATATTCTTGGGAGACAAGGTAGCGGTGGAGAGGTACAACTCCTATCTCTACGATGGTCCGCTGCCTTTGCTTCCCCAAAGATTGAAGGCCGTTTACCAGAGTGAAAACAAACCCGAAAGGATTGGCAAGATAGCATTTGAGCACCCTGCCCTGACTATCTTCAAGGGGGCGGAAAAAAGCTTGATTTCAGCAAAGTTCCATCGCTATTTCCTCTTAGACATGAGTGAGGTGGCGTCCGGCTCGCGCGTTCTGATCGCCACCGAGAGAGGCGATCCCTTATTGATACAGACCCAGGTGGGTGAAGGCAAGGTATTTCTGTTCACCTCCTCGGCAGACGCGGATTGGAACGACTTGAGCTTGAAAACAGGTTACCTCCCCCTTATCCAAAGCCTGGTGCAATACGGGGCCGGTCTTCAACCGAGAAAAACCGATTCCAGCACAAGAGTGGGAGAGCCCTTAGAGTTCTCCCCTTCAAAAGAGGCGGGGAGCGGAACCGCAACCGGAATTGCAAACGTATTTGCAACCGTAACCGACCCCTCCGGCAAAGAAGCCACGATAATGGTCAGCCCGGAGGATGGTAAAACCGGGGCTAGACTCGGGAGCACGATTTTTCCGGGGATATACAAAATAGACCTGGATGGTCTTCATTGGTTGCACGCGGTTAACGTCCCCAGAGAAGAGTCGGATTTGGCCAAGGTGTCCGGGGAAGAGTTAGCGGGTAAGCTGGGTGGTCTCTCCATGGAAGTAACAGGGTATCGCACACCGGAGGACCTGAGTTCTCTTATCAGGGCTCGAAGGGAGCTATGGCCAATCCTCTTGCTATTCATCATCGCCCTCATGGTCGGGGAAACACTCCTTGCCAACCGCCAGTGAAGCAATATGAAAATGATATCCAGACGTAGGTTTGTTCGATTGTTGGCTGCGGGGGTGGGAGCCTTCATTGGGTGGCCCGGCTTATCCCGAGGGGCGGATCCGGACGAGGCTGGACGGTTCATCCTATCACAGTTGCAATACCGGGGAGGCGATTGGGACCCCCACCCGCAATATTTTAAACCGTTTATCGAGGAGCTGCAAATACGAACAAGCGTGGACGCCGCCCCCCGGCGCCATGTACTGAGGCCCATGGAAACCACCCTGTTCCTTAACCCTTTTGTTTATGTCATGGGACGGCATGAGTTCGCTCCCTTTACAATGAAAGAAAGAGAGACCCTGTCTCGTTTTCTTGAAATGGGTGGGTTCATTCTGGCCGATGACAGCCTGGGGCAAAGGGGTTACGGTTTCGATAGAAGTTTCCGTCAAGAGATAAAACAGATCCTTCCCAATGATGAACTTACCAGGCTTCCACCCGATCATGCGGTCTATCGCAGCTTCTATCTTTTGAGGGAAGCTGCCGGCAGGCTCGCGGTGCGTCCCTATCTGGAGGGAATCACAAGGGGCAATTGGACTCCGGTCATATACTGCCAGAATGATCTGGCCGGTGCCTGGGCCAAGGACCGGTTGGGCCGGTGGCTTTATCCCGTAATCCCGGGAGGAGATGAACAA
>JAZFTZ010000105.1:0-5356 GCA_036446955.1 Thermodesulfobacteriota bacterium | reverse complement strand
CTCACCGAAGCCGAGTCGGGCAGCGACCTGCTCTCCGTTCAGACTCAGGCCACCCTGGATGAAGCGACCGGCACCTGGTTGGTAACCGGGGCCAAGAGGTTTATCACCAATGGCTGCGGTGACGTGCTTCTGGTCTTGGCTCGGAGCGAGGACCCAAACAAGTTCGGGGGCGGCCGGGGCCTTAGCCTCTTCTTAGTGGAGAAGTCGGAGGCGGTTGAGGTAAGGAAGGTGGAGCACAAGCTGGGCCTGCATGGCTCTCCCACCTGCGAGCTTTATTTCGAGAACGCGCCGGCACTTTTAATCGGCCAGCGGGGCAAGGGTTTGACCCGATATGTCAACTCCCTGGTCAACTCCGCCCGGATCGCGGTAGCCGCGCAGGCGTTAGGGGTAAGCGAAGCCGCGTTCCAATATGCCCGGCGTTATGCCGACGAGCGGGCCCAGTTCGGCAAAAAGATAAAGGAGTTTCCTGCCGTAGCCCAACTTTTGGCCAACATGAAGATCGGTATAGAGGCGGCCCGAAGCCTGCTCTATCTGACCAGCCAGGCGGTGGATATGGAGTTTGCTCTGGCGGAAAAATTGAAGGATATGAGCGAAAGCGACCCCGCATTTAAGGAGACGAAAAAACAAAAGGCGGAGTACGCCAAGCTGGCCGAGGTGTTAACCCCGATAGCCAAGTATCACACGGCTGAATTGAGTATCAGGGTTGCCAGCGACGCCATTCAGGTATACGGTGGCTACGGGTACATGAAGGAATACCCGGTGGAGAGGTTGTTCCGCGATGCCAGGATAACCAGCATATACGAAGGCACCTCTCAGATACAGGTGGATGCCGCGCTACTCAAAATCTTAAAGGGAAACCTGGAGATACTCTGGAAAAGATATAACCGCCAGCAATACCAGGATGAAGAGCTGGCCGCTAGGCTGGCCGAGGTTGCCGAGGCGCAAAATCAACTGACTGAGGCCATCGCCTTTGTCAAAACCAAGCAAATTGATGGCCGCTCCGATACCGACTACCGGCTGCTTTCTGCCCGGGCCCTGGTGGACATGGCTATCGACGTGCTGGTGGGGTACCTCTTCTTGGATCAGGCCCCAAAATCCTCTCACAAGCGGCTGCTGGCCAGAAAATTCGTGAATGATATGCGGCTGCGAACCGAGGCCAGCGCCAAATCTATCCACCAGGGCGACCGGACGGTGGTGGAGAATCTTGAAGCGCTGGTCTACGGCGAACACTAGTCTGGGGAAGAGCTTATCTCCGCTCGGCGTTCATTTTCTCTGGCGCGTTAACCTGACTTTTCGAATGAAGGCCCAGCCCATAACCCCCAGGTAGGTGAAATAGGCCAGCGCCTGAATGAGGGAGGGCTCGTCGTGATAACCAACGAAGGCATGCAGTAATCGCCCAACCAAGCCCTCTGCATCTATTATATGCTTGGTGCTCCAGATATTGGCTATGATCGGGGGGAAGCCAACCTCTTGCAGGGCCATGAAAACATGGGACACAAGCCCGGCAGCTACGAATAAAAGCAGGGCTCCGGTAACCGCGAAAAAGGTGCCCAGATTGAGTCTTACCGTGCTAACAAAGATCAAATAAACAATCGCAGCCGCGATCACTAAACCCAGAGCCGCCCCAAGTAAAAGGCCGCTCCCTGCGGCACGGGAGCTCAGGGCGGTGAGAAACAGAGCTGTCTCCAGCCCTTCCCTGAGAACTGTCACAAAAGCCAAGAAAGCCAATGGTAGAACCCGGCCCGAGTAGGTAAACATCTCAGCCTTGACCTCGATGTCTCCCTTTATGCTTGTCGACTGACCTTGCATCCATATGAGCATATAACTCAGGATGGGAATGGCTATGATTGAGGCCAGGGCCTCAAAGATGGCTGCCCCCGGGCCCTCGAACTGTATGGCAAGGGTCTGAAAGGCCAGAGCAAGGGCAATACTTATGATTACCCCCAAGATGGTGCCCGCCCAGACGTATTTTTCCAGCGAGGCGTAGCCCACTTTTTTTAAATAAACCAAAAGGATACCGGTGATAAGGAACGCCTCTACCCCTTCCCTGATGGTTATCAGCATGCCGGCTAACATTTATTATCCTCCTGCTGCCGATGTGGCCCTTTGCTCCACATCTCATATATAGGTACGATTATGGTGGCACCGAAAACAAAAGTTAGTGAAAGTCCGGTCAGCGGTGCCAGCCGGGCAAAGGCCGGGGACACATAACGGATGAGCCAGGGCGAGGCTATTACCAGTATGGCGGCCGAAAAGGCGATGAAAGCGACGGTTACTTTTATCCCTTCTCGGGCCGAGGTTAAGTTTAACAGGTGGCACAGGATAAACAGGATCAAGGGGATGCTGAACAGATGGAAGTGGAGATTCTCCAGAAGCTCGGGGTAGCTCTTGGGGAACTTCATCTCCTGCTGGTCCCCCCGGTAATAGGCCACCGTGCCCTTGAAAGTGAAGCCGGTACGGTCGTAAACCAGTGCCAGGTTGGACAGGTAGCCCAGGGCCGAGAAGAGTAGAAAAGCGGTTATCGCTAGTTTGGTGCTCGTCCTGAACCGGGATAGGTGGAGTTCTTCGGTGAAATAGTGCATCTAAGTTTTCCTTCTGCCTTTTCAGGCGTAACGCATTCCAGCCCCGAGCTTGTCCGAACCGTGCTATCTTCGGTTACCAGAATCGCTTCCACTTCGGCAAGTCTCTCTAGCAATCTGAGTCCCTGGTCAAGCCCCATTACGTATAGAGCGGTGGACAGGGCATCGGCCTGAGTAGCCAAAGGGGCAATAACGGTAGCGCTCAGCAGACCCCAGGCCGGGCGGCCCTGGCCAGGGTCAATGATATGCCCGTACCGCTTGCCCTCCCACTCAAAAAATCTCTCGTAGGCAGCTGAGCTAGCCACTGCACCCCCTTTAATGCCTAGCAGGATCCTAATGAGGTCAAGGTTTCTGCCATCCACCAGCGCTGCTTTCCAAAGGCTGCCTTGGACAGGTTCCCCTAAAAAGTACAGGTTGCCGCCCAAATCGAGCATAGCGGTACTTACTCCCAGGTTGGCCAATGCCTGGGCGGCTTGATCCAGGGCAAAACCTTTGGCTATGCCTCCCAGGTCAAGCTTCATTCCCCTTTTGGCGAGGAAGACGGTTGATGCCTTGGGGTCGAGCTCAATTGCCTCATACCCTACCAGGGCCAGCCTAGTTCTTAGCTCCGCTTTCGAAGGAAAAGAGGGTTGACCGGAATAAAATCCCCAGGCCTCCACCAACGGTCCTACGGTTATATCGAAGGCTCCATGCGTCAGCCGGGAATAATCGAGAGAGAGGGCGATGGCTTTAAACGTCAGAGGATCAACCTTGACGGGAGATATAGCACCCTGCTGATTTATCCTGGCCAGATCGCTGTCTGGTTTAAAGTTGCTCATGAGCTGGTCTACCATCTTTATCTGGGCAAAGGCTGTCTCCAGGGCTATCTGGCAGGAAGCTTCGTCCCTTTGCCAGACCTCTACCCGGGCCACAGTGCCCATTACAAAGCGGGCCTGACGACAGCGGTAACCAAATGCCATGCTCGCCAGAAAAAGTTGGGCTTGAGCAAACAGGAACAGAATTAGGAGAGCTTTCATCTTTCTCCCTTCAGATAAACCTCCTCCACCAGGGCGAGGGCCTTTTTGACTCCGACAGCCAGGGAGCGAGACGATAAGGTGGCGCCCGAGATGTAAACAATATCCTGGGTTATTCTCAATGGGTCGCGGCTGCTCTTGCCTATAAACTGGCGCAGGAACCGCCTCTGTCTTACCTCTCCTCCCCGGGGCTCTCGATAGACCATCAGGTAGACGTCTTTTACCTTGCCTTTGGGGTCAATCACCACCATGAAGGTTATCGGCTCACTCTTTCCCTTCTCGTGCATGACCAAAGCGTAGCCATCGGTCTTCTCGCCGGTAACACCTCGGTAAATGGTGGATCTTGTTTGCCGGAAGCGATAACCGGCCCTGGCCTCTATCCTTAGCCGCTGCTCCCTCGACAAGCTGACCCGGCCTATCTTGACCTCCTGAGAACCCTTAAAAGCGAGAAGGAGTGCCTGCTTTAACGTCAGGTAGACCTCAACCCCAGCCTCGGCTCTCTCTTTAATAACCAGATGTGTCAGGCCGATAACCAGAGCTATACAGACGGTAAATTTGAGGCGTCGTGGAGATAGCATCTCTAAAAATAAGTGGTTACGGAAAAGGCAACCCCCTGGGTGGGTTCTATAAGCCTCTGGCCGCTGTCGAAGTTGAATTCAAACTTGAACGCGGTCTGCTCCACCGGCCGGAAGTTTAACCCCAGAGTAGTGCGCCTCTTTATGAAGTCGCTGCTGTGTGCCCCATCCTTGTCCAGGCTTATATAGCCGTAACGGCCTATCAGGGTGAGGGTCGCCTCCCTAAGTAAAGTGGGAGCCAGAGACCGGAGCGCTTCCGGGAACAGATGGTAGGCCACCTCCAGGTAGAACCCCTCCATGCTGCCTGGAATCTGCCTCCTGGGTGCCAGAGCCAAATTCAGGGCGCGAATGGAAGCATCCCGGCTTATATTAGCCCGAGCATATTCGCCTCGGAACTCGAACGGCCCTTTCTTGTAAAAGGCATCCAGCGCGAATATACTCAGGTTATTCTTGCCGGCTTGATCATACTTGCCCAAGTACCCGGAGACACCCAGCTCAAGACCCAGAAAGGGGCTGAAGCCGACCCGGCCTACCAGTGCCTTATTATCGTTGTTGTCCTTCTCGAAGATCAACCCTTCCCTTCGAGCGGACCGGGTTCCGCCTCCTTTGGTTATGAACAGGCTGCCGCCATCCTCACCCTGGAGGCCGTTCACCAGATACAACTCATAGTTAATATAAAAATCCTGCAGGGCCTCCTGGCCCAGGGATTTCCCCAAAGAGAAGTTACCAAACAGGCCACCTCCCACGTCGCTATAGGTGCTGGGTATGATACGCCGGGCCACCAGGGGCCGGGTTACTAGGTCGCGAATGGGGCCGTCGTGCAGCAGGTTGAGTCGGCCTAAGGGGATAAGGACGGCGCCGGCCCGGAGATTGAGCCTGCCGAAGAACTTATAATCAAGGGCCGCATACTCCAGCTCTATCTCCCGCGTGCCATTCTCGAACTCCAGCTCGGTGGCAAAAGAGAGCGCATCGGTGATATCCGAGGCGGTAAGCAGGATCAACCTTTGCGATTGAAACCGACTGGTGCCGTCAAACGACCCAAACCCTAAGTCGGGGCGTGCTTTTGCGGAGTCAAAATCTTCAAACTCCAGCTCAAAGTATCCGCCCACTACTGTCCTCTGGACCAAACTTTGAAGCATATAACGCTGTCGTTCCGCCCGGACCCGTTCCTTGACCCGAACCCGCTCCT
>JAZFTZ010000104.1:0-5823 GCA_036446955.1 Thermodesulfobacteriota bacterium | reverse complement strand
CTTTAAAAAGGGTTCTCCCCTACGCCCCCTTCCTAAACTTTGGGCTAGGTGTGAACTGGCGCGGTAGTGCCAATTCACACAGACTAGCCGGGGGTTAGGGGGTCCAGGAGGAGGGGGCCACGACCCCGTCCCTCGGAAAAGATTCCCCAAGAAGCCAAGCTTCTTGGGGCTCCGAGATCAAATAGGATCAGGCAGAGGTTAAGGCAGGAGTCCCAAAGTGGCGGGAAATTATTTCCCCACCGCC
Organism: Thermodesulfobacteriota bacterium; assembly: GCA_036446955.1. Classification (GTDB taxonomy): domain Bacteria; phylum Desulfobacterota; class JAZFTZ01; order JAZFTZ01; family JAZFTZ01; genus JAZFTZ01. The sequence goes on along the minus strand of JAZFTZ010000104.1, from coordinate 5,579 downwards.
CGGGCCACGGCCACCGCGTCCACCGCTTTTGCCCCGGCCTTAAGCAGGGTGCGGCTGCATTCCTCCAGGGTGGCGCCCGAGGTCATCACATCGTCCACCAAGAGCAGGGTTCGGCCGGCGATAGCCTGCTTTCTTTTCACGGCAAAGACGCCGCGGACGTTTCTGCGCCGGGCGGCAAAAGTTAACCCGACCTGGGGTTCGGTCCAGCGCACCCGTACCAGGCTATTGTAATCCACCGGCTTATTCAGGAGACGGCCGATAACCCGGGCCAGCAGCAGCGACTGGTTGAACTCCCGCTGCTTCAGCCGGCTGGCAAAAAGGGGCACGGGCACAATAGCCTCATAGGCCGCGGCCGGTAAAGATGCCGTGACCATTTGAGCCAGCATCCTGCCCAGCGGTTTGGCCAGCGCGACCTTTTTTCCATACTTGAATTTATGGAGCGCCTCAAGCAGCCCGCCCTGGTAGTATCCCAGCTGCCGGCTGTAACGGAAGGGCCGCTCCTGGGAGAGACACGGCCCGCAAACGCGGTCGGTGGCTGAGGAAAAGGGAAAAGGGAAACCGCACCGGTCACAAAGCGGGCGGCCGATAACTCGAATCTGGCTTCGGCAGCTAGGGCACAGCTCCTTCTCCTTTTTCGCAAAAATTATCGCGTGACAGAGGCAGCAACGAGGTGGAAACAGCAGGTCGACCAGAGAGCTAACCAGGGCCAGCCCCATAATAACCTCAGCTTGGCAGTAACGAATTGCCTTCCATGACTCCGGGGGTGGATGCGCCTAACAGGGAGAGAATAGTAGGGGAGACATCGGCCAGGATGCCCTCCCTGAGCTTGCTCCCTTTGTGTCGGTCATCCACCAGGATAAAAGGCACCGGATTGGTGGTATGGGCGGTGTGGGGTCTGCCGGTTTGGTAGTCCACCATCTGCTCGGCATTGCCATGGTCGGCGGTGACCAGGGCCAGGCCTTTATTTTTTCTTATGGCGTCGATCAGTCTGGCCAAACAGGCATCCACGGTCTGGCAGGCCTGAATCGCCGCGGGCAGCACGCCGGTATGGCCCACCATGTCAGGGTTAGCGTAGTTTAATAGCAGGAATTGAAACCTGCCCGAATCAATCTTTTTTATCGCCGCTTCAGTCAGTTGACGGGCGCTCATCTGGGGTTTAAGGTCGTAGGTGGGAACGTCCTTTGGTGAGGGGATCAGGATGCGCTCCTCGCCGGCGAAGGTCTCTTCCCGGCCCCCGTTGAAGAAGAAGGTGACGTGGGCATACTTCTCCGTCTCCGCGGTCCTCAATTGCCGCAAACCCATTTGGCTTATGATTTCGCCTAAAATATCAGTGAGTTCGGTAGGGGGAAAGGCCACCGGCAGGTTAAATCTCTTATTGTATTCGGTTAAACAAACGAAACTGGACAGCTTAACCTCAGGTGTGGCCGGGAACTCGCTGAAACCTTCCTCGGTAAAGGCCCGGCTGATCTCCCGGGCCCTATCGGCCCTGAAGTTTAAGAATATTATGGCATCCCCCTGGCTGACGCCGGGGTAGCTCGGTTGTCCCTGGCCATTGATAACCGTGGGCACGACGAACTCGTCGGTTATTCCCCTCTGGTAGGAGCTCTCGATGGCAGCCAAGGGGTCGCCCGCCTCGGGCGCCCGGCTTAGGGCGATGGCATTGTAGGCCAGTTTTACCCTTTCCCAGCGCCGGTCGCGGTCCATGGCGTAATATCGGCCCGCCAGGGTGGCGATCCTGCCCAGACCGTTAGTGCGAAGGTATTGGCAGAGGGTCTTAACGAAGCCGATACCGCTCCTGGGAGAGGTATCCCGGCCATCGAGAAAAGGGTGAAGATAGAGGTTATTGACCCCCTTCTCCCGGGCCAAGTCGATGCTGGCCAGCCAGTGGTCGATATGGCTGTGCACGCCTCCATCGGAAAGCAATCCCATCAAGTGCAGCGCGCTGCCCCGGCTTAAGACTTGAGCAATAGCGTGGTTGATAGGCCCATTGTGAGCGAAGGATTTGTCTCTGATAGCCTTGGTTATTCTGGTGATGTCCTGGTAAACGATACGGCCAGCGCCCAGGTTGAGATGGCCCACCTCAGAATTACCCATCAGGCCCGCGGGCAAGCCCACCGATTTACCGGAGGCTTGGAGCTGAGTGGAGGGATATTCTTGCATTAGTCGGTCCATGGTCGGGGTAGAGGCCTGAAGGATGGCATTTCCCTCCCGGCTGGGATTTATGCCCCATCCGTCTAAGATGATAAGCGCTAACAAAGGGGTGTTTATAGGTCGGCTCATTTGCTTGGACTGGCTCAAGCCTCGGGGTGCTCCGGTTTTAAACCCAGGGTGCCACACTCATCACAGCCAGGACAAATGCCGCTCCACTCGGTAAATTCCCGCTGGCAGCTTTGACAGACAAAGGGCAGGCTGGGCCGACGTCTAAAGCCCAAGGCCCGGGTAAACTCTTCCGCGGCCTTGTCGGTAAGGTTCCGGCGGCGATAAACCTCGCCCAGTAGCTGATGAAAGAAGGGGGAATCCTCGCCCGTGCCAGCCAAATGATTTAGGTGCTCGAGCGCCTCATCCAACATCTCCAGCCTGAGATAAAGCCGGGCTAAAAAAAGCCTGGGAAGAGGGAATCCGGCTCTCTCTGTCAGCGCGCGCTGGTAAAGCCGGATGACCGTATCCGGCTCTTCCCGAGATAGATACAGCTCTTCCAGGCGCAGTAAAAAGACCATCGCCTGGTGCAGAAGGAAGGCCCGCTCCCAGACCTCGGCGGCATCCTGGTTTTTTCCCTGGCGCAGCAGACAGTCTCCCAGGGTTACCTGGGCAGGCGTAAACTCCGGATGCTGCCTAACTATTTCCTTGAGGGCCTGATTGGCCCCGTCCAGGTCGCCCAGGGTCAATAGAGAGAGGGCGTACTTATATCTCAGCCAAAGCAAGGTTTTCTCTTCCTGTTTGACCAGGCCCCGAGGGGCCGACAATCTGACCACCTCTTTTTGCGATTCCCATGCCTCTCTCCACATTCCCGCTTGCTGGTAAAGTTCAGTGAGCTTCCGGCTGACCATTATAGAGTCCTGTCCCCGGGGCAGCTTCTGGCAAATATCCAGGGCCTCCTTGAGCGCGCCCAAAGCCTGGTTTCCCTCGGCCACAGCCAACAGTAGTTCATTATCCCCCTGGCAAAGGCCTTTGGCCCTCTCCAGCAGGGCACGTCCTTGTTCGGAATCATTTAGAAAAGAGCAGGCCCGACTGCCTCCCAGAAGGGCAGGCACAAGCGTGGGGTCTTTGTCCAGGGCGGCCAGGAACGAGTCCTTGGCCCGGGAGTGCCAACCTTCGGCCAGATACTTTTGGCCTTCAACCTCCATCTTTCTGGCCTTCCTTTTGGCCAGCTCGTTTTTCCTGAGCTGCCAGTTGGAGATGGCGTTCCTCAAGTCGGCCGCCAGGGAGATGAGAATGACCAAAAGGGCACCTGCGCCCAGGGAGATCAAAAGCATCACAATGAGTGGGGTTTCGTACGACTTGGAAGTAGTGAGATAGAATATTGCTTCGGTGGTGTTGATTTGATAGAGGTAGAAAAAAAAGACTGCTACCATCAGTACCGCCACCAGTATCAGGCGCACTAACATCCTATTTCCCCTTTTTTACGGGCTGGACGTAGAAAGAACCTCTGCCTCCTCGACACGACGGGCTTCGAACCAAAGCCTTTCCAGGTCATAGAATTCCCGCACCGGTTTGAGAAATACGTGAACCACCACGTCATTGTAGTCCATAAGTGTCCAGCGGCCCTCAGAAACACCCTCCATCCCAATGGGAGTAAAGCCTCGCCGAGCTAATTCCTCTTCGATGGCTTGAGCTATGGTCTGGACCTGTCGGCTAGAGGCCGCGCTTACGATAACAAAATAGTCAGTCAGCGCGGTTATCCCGGCTACTTCAAGAATCACCGGGTCAAAGGCCTTCTTGGCTAATGCCACCCGGGCACAAATCAGACTTTTTTGATATGAATCTAATGGCATCTTTGAATGTACGTGCCTATTGAAATCAAGGAATCATCCCTCGCGATTGGTGTATAGGTCCTCCCTTTTGATGAAATCCTCCACCTCACCGGGAAGTAAATATCTGATCGACTTGCCCTGGCTAACCGCTTCCCTTATCCTGGTAGACGAGATGTCCAAAGCGGTGATCTCCACGTAATGGAGTAACGTTCCCGATAGATGCCGATAACATCCCATCTCATGATAGCAGAAAGCCGAGGCTATCTCAAGGGGCAGGCTGGAGGCCTGGCCCGCGCGGGCGGCCACCACGAAATTACACAAGGAAAGCAATTCCTGGTAATCTTTCCAGGTGCCAATCTCCTCAAACACGTCGCAGCCGACCAGGAAATAAAGCTCCAGCCCAGGGGCAAACTCCTCTTTTATTTCCTTTATAGTTTCCACTGAATAGCTCATCCAGGGTTTTCTTATCTCCAGATCGGAGATGCAAAACCGGGGATTACCCTGGATGGCCAGTTCCACCATCTTAAGGCGCTTCTCTGCCGGTGTTATCTTGGAGGTCTCTTTATGAGGCGGGATCCCCACCGGCATAAAGACCACTTCATCTAGAGAAAAAAGTTCCAGGCTTTCCTGGGCGAACCTCAGATGGCCGTAGTGGACCGGGTCAAAGGTTCCTCCTAAAAGACCGAGCCGCATCTATATCTCCTCTAGGTTCTAATCTGACCATCGCCCAGGATAACAAATTTTAACGTGGTCAGTTCCTCCAGGCCCATGGGCCCGAAGGCATGTACCTTGCTGGTGCTTATCCCTACCTCGGCACCCAGGCCCAACTGAAACCCGTCACTAAAGCGGGTAGAGGCGTTTACCAGGACTACCGAGGAATCCACCTCCTCCAGGAAGCTGTGGGCATTAGCATAATCCCTGGTAATGATGGCCTCGGTATGCTGAGACCCATAGTCAGCTATATGGCTGATCGCCGCATCCATATCCTTAACCACCTTTACGGCCAGAATAAGGTCCAGGTACTCGGCGTACCAATCATCCTCGTTGGCGGTTTTGATCTCAGGAAGAAGGGAAAGGGTGAGCGGGCAGCCTCTAAGTTCCACCCCAGCCGAGGCAAACCGGGCCGCCATGCGGGGAAGAAAAGCGCTGGCTATCCCTTGATGCACCAGCATAGTCTCCATGGCGTTGCACACACTGGGCCGCTGCACTTTGGCATTGAAACAGACCTCCTCGGCCACCTTCATATCAGCCGAGGCATCCACAAAAACATGGCACACCCCTTTGAAGTGTTTGACCACCGGTATCCTGGAGTTCTCCACCACCATGCGGATGAGCTCCTCCCCTCCCCGGGGAATGATCAAGTCTATAAACTGCTCCATTTGGAGCATCTGCCTGACCGTCTCCCGATCCGGGCTGGGAACTACCTGGATGGCAGCCTCGGGAATCCCCACCTCCTGGCCGATGCGAGAGAATATCCGGCCGATGGCCAGATTGGTGTTCAACGCCTCTCGGCCGCCTTTAAGGATGACCGCGTTGCCACTCTTCAGGCAAAGGGTGGCCGCCTCCACCGTTACATTAGGACGGGCCTCGTAGATGATGCCGATCACC
>JAZFTZ010000103.1:0-2364 GCA_036446955.1 Thermodesulfobacteriota bacterium | reverse complement strand
CCGATTGTTAACCATAGTGGGTAATAAAGATGGCTAAAGAAAATAAGTATCCCTGGTTGGTTATTTTCCTTGTTTTGGGCCTTTTGTTGCTGACATTCTCAACCACACGGGCAGCCCTGGACCCCCCCACCGATTTTGAGCTAAAGTCGCTAAACGGAAAACTGGTGAGGCTATCCAGCTTCAAGGGAAAGGCTGTGCTTATCAACTTCTGGGCAAGCTGGTGTAAGCCCTGCAAGGATGAAATCCCGGACCTGGTCGCTCTTTACAAAAAATACAAAGGACGAGGTTTCGAGATACTGGGAATCTCTCTGGACAAAGACCAGGGGAAGGTAGCCCCCTTTGTCAAGGATTATAATATGAATTACATTATACTCTTTGGCAACGCCAAGCTAGCTCAGCAGTGGGCAATAAGAGGTGTTCCTGTCTCTTTCTTTATTAACCGAGAGGGAAAGATAACCGAGTATTTTTTCGGTCCTCGGAAGATAGAAGCTTTCGAAAAAGAGATCCTGGAGATTCTTCCATAAGGATGATGGACCGATGGGAAATGTGGAACTTGTTGGCGCTTTCCTCGCAGGCATGGTTTCCTTTTTCTCGCCCTGCATCTTGCCGTTGATCCCGGGTTATATCTCCACCATCTCCGGGGTCTCCTTTGACCAGCTTACCGAGAAGCGGGCTCAACCCCTGGTAGTGCGAAAGGCCATTGTGGGTTCTCTTCTCTTTGGCCTGGGGTTCACCATTATCTTTGTCCTGCTGGGGGCCACTGCCACCATGGCGGGGAAATTTCTCTTTTCCCACATCAATTTGCTGAAGCGCGCCGCTGGCATCTTGGTGATAATCTTTGGCCTCCATGTATCCGGCCTAATACCATTTGGATTTTTGAATCGGGAAAAGAGATTCTGGCTAAAAGAAACCGCCTGGAGGCCGATCACCCCCTTTCTCCTCGGCTCGGCCTTTGCATTCGGCTGGACTCCTTGCCTGGGGCCTATTTTGGGGGTTATCCTTACCTATGCGAGCATGAAGAGTACGGTAGACCAAGGGGCCTTGCTTCTGGCCACCTATTCACTAGGTCTGGGGGTTCCCTTCTTCTTCGCCGCCCTGGCTATAAACAGTTTTCTAAAACTGTTCGGCAAAATCCGCAACCAGCTGAGGCTGATAAGGTTGGTCAGTGGGCTGTTGTTGGTCGTGCTGGGTCTGCTTGTACTGACCGACAATCTGCAGCGTTTGGCATATTATTTAGGGCCCTAGTTCTCATCGTTAGATTCGGTCTCCTCCAGGCGGAAGGTAAGGACGTTCCTGGCTAAGTTTAGACTGTCGTTCACCAGCCGACAAACAAAAGGGTGAAAAGCCAGAAGCGGAAATCCTTCCAGAAGAGGCTAGCAGTAAAAAAGTCTTGACGAATGTAAGCGGGGAAGTAAGATCCAATTAACTTAGTGCTGTTACTTAGGGGACAGCCCTAAATGCAGGTAAACAACAACTAGGGGAGGTATTGCCATGGGCGGACCGCGGGAATTCTTCGAAGGCTATTACAAAGAAATCCAGTCCAGCGATAGGCTCACTGAAAGGGAAAAGATGTTCATCGGCCTGGCCGTCACCCTGACGAAGACCTGCGAGCCTTGAACTTATAACAGGCTCGCCGGAGCCAGGGAGGCGGGCGTCTCTCGGGAAGACCTGGATGCCGTTGTGAATCTTGTCTCTGCCGTCAACGCCGGCGTGTGCCAAGCCATCGCCAACAGGGGATACAAGGAGAAAGGGCTCCTGTAATCACGGCCGGCCAACAGGCCCACTTCACCAGCCGCTCCTCGGGCCAGGTGTAAAATTAACTTCAGGGCCTTCCTCTTCCCTTGCATGGGTGGTGGCAGGAATGTCCCTCGTTGGGCCTCGGCTTTGACCCCTTCAGTCCTGAGGGATCAAAGCCAATTTGCTTATCTTCAACGAATTCATCGGCCCGATAAATGGCTCGGTCCCTCATCACTCACACCTGTGTAGAGTTAGGGAGACAGAGGTCTGTCAACCCTAAAATGCCCTGGGGCTATGTTGCTATGAGAGATAGATGATAATCCCCGGGGGATGGGTTTCCACCACAACTAGCGCCTGGCCCTCCTCCTGGGGGTGTCACCCATATCCCATAACAACATATGTGGGCCGCAGGGGCCCTTGACAACCTATAAAAGTTGGTCCAGTATTAATCCGGTCCAGCAGAAAAATGAAAGATACGGGCAAGGCGTTGGTCGGCATAAGCGTGGTAATCGCTGAAGAGTATTCAGGGTGGATCAACTCCTGCCATTTGGTTTACTAGCTAAGAGGAGAGTTTCCATGCCCTGTAAAGACCTCAGAGAATATTTGGAGGTGCTGGATAAGGCTGGA
>JAZFTZ010000102.1:0-5847 GCA_036446955.1 Thermodesulfobacteriota bacterium | reverse complement strand
TCCCAAGGACCACCCTTGGAGAAGATTTCCTCTTACGTCTAAGAACCGGACATTTCTAAATGTGGTTGACACCATTCAAGCTAATGCTTGACAAAACAGGCGGTTTAGTTTATCTTACTGATAATTTGAGGCATTACTTTTCAGGCCTTGGAAGTATAAATATTAGCTATTTTTTGAAGGGTGGGCAGGGGGGCCTCTGCTAGCCCTTATCAGGTTTCTCCCATGTTGGAATCAGACAGCCAGCTGGAAAAATTTTCTGAAAACGCCCGCAAGGTCATCGCCCACGCTATCGAGGAATCACAGCGCCGGGGGCATTTTCACCTCGGCCCCGAACATATCTTCATGGCCTTGGCCGCGGTGGAGGAACGCCTGTATCGGGACATCATGGGGATGCTGCGGCTGGATGCCCACCGAGTGTTGAAGGCGGTGGAACAGAACTTGACCGAGGCCGAGCAGTACGTGGCCGAGGGAACCAGATTGGCACCTCAGGCAAGAACCATCTTTCGTCTGGCATTGAGTGCGGCCCAAAGCTCTGGCCGGGGATTCATCCGAACCGCTGACCTATTCAAGGCCATCTTTCAAGAAGGCCATGGCTTGCCGGTCAAAGTCATGAAAAGCTTCGGCATAGATTCCAACACGGTTCTCCAGGCCATCTCGGCGTACATTCGTCAGCATGAGGAAAGTGAGGCGCAAATAAAGAGGAGATTCGAGCTTCCTCATTATTTGCGGCAATTCGGGGTCAACCTCAACCGACTGGCACGGCTGGGAAAGCTCCATCCCATCATCGGTCGAGAGACGGAGATAAGGCGGATGATGGAGATCCTCAGTCATAAGGAACGGGCCAACTCGGTTATGATTATAGGCGACCCCGGCGTGGGTAAATCAGCCATTGTCGAGGGACTGGTGCTGAAAATCGAGTACGACCGGGAGGCCGTCCCCCCCCGGTTGCGAGATAAGCAAATCGTAAACCTTCAGATGAACACCGTGGTAGCGGGCACCATGTTTCGGGGGATGTTCGAAGACAGGATGGAAAAGATCATCAATGAACTGAAAGAGAGACAAAATATAATCCTGTTTGTGGACGAAGCCCATTCCCTGATAGGGACAGGCTCTGCATTGGGAGCACCTTCCGATGCGGCTAACATCTTGAAATCATCCCTTTCCCGGGGAGAGGTTCAGATAATCGGCGCCACCACGGGCACGGAATACAAACAGTACATTATGGAGGACGAAGCCTTGGCCCGGCGTTTCCGGGTGGTGCAGGTGGACGAACCAAGCCTGGAAGAAACCAGAGAAATCATCTCCGGTTTCCGGCCTGTATTGGAGAAGAACTATTCCCTGACCATCGCCAATGAGGCGATAGACACCGCCCTGGAAATGTCTCAGCGTTATGGCCGTTCCCGGCGGCTGCCGGACAAGGTGATCGGCTGGCTGGACACGGCCTCGGTTAAAGTGGAGATGAACCGGCCCCATGACCCGGTGACCACCGATGACGTTATTGGAGTTATCTCCGAGGAGACGAAGATTCCCAAGGATATGATCTACCGAGATGTCAGCGAGCGCTTTAATGAGATGGAAGAATGCTTATCCAGGCGGATCGTGGGGCAAAAAGAGGCTATCCGGGCGGTGTGCAATCGACTCTGGCTCAACAAGGGGCCGCTGAAAGAGAACTTCTTGCATCCGGACGGAGTGCTGCTATTTCTCGGGCCCACCGGCGTGGGCAAGACCGAGATGGCCAAGGCGCTGGCCGAGTTCCTCTTCGGGGACGAAAACAAGATGGTCAGGGTGGACATGTCCGAATATAAAAACTCGGGCATATCGGTGGACAAGCTGATAGGAATGCCCCGGGGAATCGTGGGCTCCGAGCGGGGCGGAGTGCTGACCAACCAGATACGTGACAATCCTTACACCGTCCTGCTTTTGGACGAGATGGAAAAGGCCGATCCTTACGTTCTCAACCTCTTTCTGCAGGTGTTTGATGAAGGCTGGCTCACCGATGGCCGGGGGAAAAAGGTGTACTTCAGCGATGCGGTGATAATAATGACCTCGAATTTAGGCAGCCACGAGTTCAAGCGGTTTACCAAGCCCATGGGCTTTCTTGACGAGGGAGGAGACTTTGCCGCCATAAAGAAGGCCATTTTGAAAGAGGTAGAGAATAACTTCTCTCCTGAATTCATAAACCGGATTGATCACATGATTGTTTTTTCTCCTCTTACTGAGCAGGCAGTGAGAGAGATTGCGGCCAACTATTTGGGTAAAATCTCCCAGAAGCTGGCCCTTCACCAGAAAACCTTCGAGGTTAGCGACCAGGCTTTGAGCGTTTTGACTCAGTCGGGTTACAGCCCAAGATATGGAGCCCGATTTCTGAAACGGGTGATCGACGAAAAGGTCAAGGTCCCGTTGACCCGGCTTTGGAAAGAGGGAGAAAATTTTCAAGCCTACGTCAGGGATGGACAAGTAGTTATAGCGGCGACGCACCCAGCCAGGGAGTATTCGCTGGCTGGGTCTGGCCTCAGCCTTAGGGAGAGGGTTTAGTGATTTCCGCCGTCATCCAACCCCGGTTAGCCCCCGGGCTGAACCGGATAGCCAAATGGCTGGCCAAGATCGGCATCAGTCCCAACCTGCTATCTTTCAGCAGTTTGGTCATTAACACCGGCGCCGCCTTTCTCTTTAGCCAAGGAAGGTTTCTGGCCGCCGGCTTACTCATGGTACCAGGGGGCTGTCTCGATTTTCTGGATGGCTCGTTAGCCAGGGTGACCGGGCGGGACAAAGGGTTAGGCTCTCTTCTGGATGCTGTACTGGATCGATATTCCGACCTGGTTATACTGGCGGGGATAGCCTTTTTTTACGCCAGCCAGGGTCGACCAGGTATCTTGCTGTTGGTCCTGGTTACTATGATGGGCTTTATGATCGTGCCCTACGCTCGGGCTCGGGCAGAGTTCCTCATCCCTTCCTGCCGGGTAGGAATTATGGGACGACCAGAGCGTTGGTTCCTGCTAGCCTTGGGTGCAGTAGTTGACCAATTGCCCATCTTTTTGGCGATATTGGCTTTGTTGACCCATTTCACCGTAGCCCAGCGTATATACTTCACCTGGCGCCAGCTGCTAAATCAAGAAGGAAAGTTAGATGGCTAGTTTCCTCTGGGACGATAAAGATGACCAACTCTTCTTCCGTTGGGGCATGAGTTGGATAAATCACTCTTTCCTCATCGAGAGGCAGATGGTGGAAGTTTCTGTGACTCCCACTGCCTGGTCCCCTCCGGTCGATATTTATGAAACGGTGGATGGCCTGATCCTTTCCATTGAGTTACCCGGGGTAGGTAAGGATGACGTGATCGTCGAGTTCAAGGATGATCTGCTGGTCATAAGGGGGGAACGTAAATTTAAACACGAGCTGAGGTTGGAAAACTGTCACCGGATGGAAGGAAATTACGGACCCTTTCAGCGGTTTTTCACCGTGCCCGAGAAGGTGGATACTAGTCGTTTGGAGGCCGGTTTTAAGGATGGCACCTTGAACATATATCTGCCCAAGGGGGGCAAGGCCACTAAAATCGCCATCGAGGCAGGTGAATAGAGGGGCTGGTATGCCGGAAGAGGATAAGGGATTCACTGTAATTGATAGACGGAATTTCGCTGCCAAAGACAAAAGCGGCGAAACTAGCCAAGAAGAGATAAAGGAGGAAAAGCCGGCCGGGGTGGATTTCACCTCTTTTGTGCTCTCTTTTGGCACCCAGGCCTACATTCACTTTGGTGATCTGGATGATCCGACCACAAAGAAGAAATCCAGAGATTTACCTCTTGCCAAACAAACCATTGACGTCTTAGGCATAATCGAGGAAAAGACCAGGGGCAACTTGACCGACGAAGAACAAAGGCTGTTGGCCAGCCTGCTTTACGACCTGCGGATGCGCTATGTTGAGGAAATCTCAAAGTCCTCCTAAGCCCTTTCCCTTGACTCAATCGAAGAAAGCACAAACGGCTTGTCAAGATCCCGGGAATGTCAAGGTGTCTTGTACAAAGCCGATCCCTTTTCCATCCCTGCCTGGCCCCAATAATGGGACATATATTAGCTCCCCGGTTAAATCACCCTTGTAAATGGTTAGCGAGAGCTAACTCCCATGGTCTGGCAAAAAAGATAGGGAAGGACCCTATTTATTATTTTTCCTTGACTTTTTCGCTGATTCCTGTACCCTTACGCTTGAAATGGGCGGAAAAGTTGTTGCCCAGTATGAGATTTCCGGGGCCAAGACTTATGTTAGCTCCTCCTTTGCTAAGATAAACTTGAGGCTGGTAGTCCACCGGAAGAGAGCGGATGGCTATCACGACATAACTAGTTTGATCACCCGGATAAGCCTCAAGGACGACGTGGAGATCAGACCGTTGCCGGAGGGGGTAACAGTCAGTTGTACTGGAGAAGAGGTGCCGGAAGGAGCCGACAATCTGGCCTTTCAAGCGGCGTTACTATTCTTCGGTATCTCTGCTAAAAAGGGTGGCGCCGCTATTAAGATAGTCAAGAGAATCCCTTCTTCCTCTGGCCTAGGAGGGGGAAGCAGTAATGCGGCCTGTGTCCTCTTGGGGCTGAATGAGATTTTTCATCGTCCTTTCACCAAAAAGGAATTAATAAAGCTCGGCACTCGGCTGGGGATGGACGTCCCTTTTTTCATCTTCGCGGCCCCTGCCTTGGCGCGGGGAAGAGGAGAGAGGCTAAACCTGGTTAGGAACATGCCTTCGCTCCACTTCCTGGTAACGGTGCCTCCCTTTGATGTACCAACCTCCCAGGTCTATGCCCATTGGGACTCGAGCGGTAAAATAAGGGAACCTGACACCCCGCTAACCGATCTAAACCACAGCTTGGAAAAGGTGTCAGCCGGTCTGGAAAACGACTTGGAGAGGATAACCGCTGACTGGCACCCTGAGATTATGGAGGTCAAGGAAAGACTCATCTCTCTTGGCGCATGGGGCGCGCTTATGTCGGGGAGTGGTGGTACGGTTTTCGGCATTTTTCCCGATAAGACTCGTTCGGCAGAGGCAGCCGCCAGACTGCTCCTGCCCCCTGGTTGGCGATGTTTTTTGGCCCACATCGTATGAGGAGGTAGATAATGGAGGTGACAGAGGTCCGGGTCTTCCCAGTGAATGAAGACAAATTGAAAGCTTATGCTACAATAACTATTGATGACTGCTTCGTGGTTAGAGATTTAAAGATAATCAATGGCAATAATGGGTTCTTCGTAGCTATGCCCAGCAAGCGCCGCAAAGATGGAACTTTCAGGGATACAGCTCACCCGTTAAACAATCAGACCAGGGAGAAGATTGAGAGCAAGGTGTTGGATCAATATGAGGTTGAGCTTAAGAAGCTCACCGAAAGAGAAGAACATGAAATGGCCGCTCCTAAGCCTGATCAGCCCTAGAATGGAAAGGTCTATTTGACCATGGAAGGAGATTTGAGGATTTTCTCGGGGAATTCGAACATCCCCTTGAGCCAGGACATATGCAACTACTTGGGGCTGCCCTTGGGCAAGGCCCAAGTGGCCACCTTCAGCGATGGGGAAACCTGGGTGGAAATCCTGGAGAATGTCCGCGGCAAAGACATCTTCGTGATCCAGTCCATATCCACCCCGGGTAACATATACCTGATGGAGCTACTCATCATTATCGATGCGCTCAGACGCGCCTCGGCCCGGCGGATAACCGCGGTACTGCCCTACTACGGGTATGCCCGGCAGGATCGCAAGGTAGCCCCGCGCACGCCCATAACCGCAAAGCTGGTAGCGGATTTAATAACCACTGCCGGTACCAATCGGCTCCTGACCGTGGACTTGCACGCCGGCCAGATCCAGGGTTTCTTCAA
>JAZFTZ010000101.1:0-11805 GCA_036446955.1 Thermodesulfobacteriota bacterium | reverse complement strand
AAATTAAAGGGTTTTCCCCGGAGAAGGTTTCCCCCACAATAACACTCACGGCCCCGTCCCCTGGGAGGGTCACCCATGTTTCATAGCAACACAGTTGGTCGCTGTCTGCCTATTGAGTCCGGGAAGGCAGGCTGTTTTAGTTTGACTATGGTTGGTTTGTATTGTAATAAGGAGGTTACGGGGGAAAGTAGCGCATGGGCGAGGACGCACTCATAGCAAAGCGGATAGATAAGATCTCCCAACTGCGGGCCAGGGGTGTGTCTCCCTACTCCAATAACTTCAGGGTAGATATTGGCACAAAGCAGATCAGGGATAGGTTTGATTCTCTGTCGGCAGATGAGCTGGCCAGCCTAAATGAGGAGTTTGCCCTGGCAGGCCGTATCATCACCCGTCGAGATTTCGGCAAAGCGACCTTTTTCCACCTCAAGGACGGCTCGGGAATGCTGCAAGCCTATATCTCCCGGGACACAGTCTCTGAGGATACCTACTTCTTATTAAAAAAGCTGGATATAGGCGACATCGTGGGGATAAAGGGTCGGCCTTTTCGCACCAGGACGGGCGAGCTTACCATCGAGGTCCATTCGCTGACCTTGCTCACCAAGGCGCTCCGCTCTTTGCCAGAGAAGTGGCACGGGTTGACCGATATAGAGATTCGCCATCGCCAGCGATACCTGGACCTGTTAGCTAACCCGGAGGTCAAAGAGGTATTTGTGAAAAGGGCAAGGATGGTCGAGTTTATCCGCCGGTTCCTGACCGCGCGCGGGTTTCTGGAGGTGGAAACCCCGATGATGCAGGACATACCGGGAGGGGCGGCCGCCCGCCCGTTTAAGACCTACCATAATGCTTTGGGGATAGAACTCTTTCTGAGGATTGCTCCGGAGCTCTACCTGAAGCGTCTCCTGGTGGGTGGCATGGACAGGGTTTTCGAGATCAACCGAAGTTTCCGCAACGAAGGTATTAGCAGTGAGCATAATCCTGAATTCACCATGCTGGAGTTCTATATGGCCTATGCCGATTACCATGATCTGATGTCTCTCACCGAGGAGATGTTTTCCTCTTTGGCCCTGGAGATATTTTCCCGGGCCGGGATAAGTTTCCAAGGTAATGAGATTGACCTCACCCCTCCCTGGCAACGGTTAAGCCTCAGACAGGCTTTAATTGATAAGGGAGGGGTAGCTGAGCGTATTTTGGATGACCCCGGCCAGCTTATCCAGATGTGCCAGGAGCTGGGTGTTCCTCTGGAGCCCGGCGAAGGGGCAGGAAAGGCGTTGACAACCTTGTTTGAAAAACTGGTCGAGGAAAAGCTGATTCAGCCCACCTTTGTCATAGATTATCCGGTGGAGGTGTCTCCTTTGGCGAAAAGGAGCGAGAAGGACCCTGAGGTGGTGGAGCGCTTTGAGCTGTTCATTGCTGGTAAGGAGATAGGCAATGCCTTTTCTGAGCTTACCGACCCCCTGGATCAGAGGGAGCGTTTTGTCGAGCAAGCCAGGAAAAGGCCTGCCGAAGAGGCTGTGTCAGTGGATGAGGATTTCCTGGCTGCTTTGGAATATGGCATGCCTCCCGCGGCCGGCGAGGGTATTGGCATAGACCGGCTGGTGATGTTGTTCACCGACTCTCCCTCCATCAGGGAGGTGGTCCTGTTTCCTCAACTCCGGCCGGTTAGAGGAAAGTAACCCGATGAATTGGCCCTATGAATTATTCATTGGCTGGCGCTATCTCAAGGCCAAGCGGAGACAGACCTTCATATCCATCATCACCTTCATCTCCATCGCCGGTGTGGCTGTAGGGGTGATGGCCCTCATCGTTGTCCTCTCCGTCATGAGTGGGTTCGAACGGGAGCTCAGAGAGAAGATCCTGGGGGTGAACTCCCACTTTATGGTTATGCGTCTGGGGGGGGGGATGGCCGAGTACAAGGAGGTCATGACCCGGGTGCGACAAGTGCCTGAAGTGGTCTCCGTCTCTCCCTTCATAACCGGCCAGGTGCTGATAACCAGCTCGCTGGCCTCTCAAGGGGTAGTCCTGCGAGGTATTGATCCCCAGACGGCCGGCCAGGTTACTGATCTGGGAAAGAAGTTGACTGAGGGAAGCCTGGCCGCGCTTTCCGCGGGAAAGCGGCCGGGCATTATTATGGGCAAGGTGCTGGCCAGACGGATGGGGGTTATTTTGGGCAATGTCGTGCGGGTCATATCTCCGGGCGGGCATATAACCCCGCTGGGGGTTATGCCCAAAAGTAAGCTATTTACCCTAGTGGGGATCTTCGATGCCGGCCTATATGAGTACGACACCTCGTTGGCTTACATCTCCCTCGGCGAGGCCCAGGTCTTCTTGGGTTTGGGCGACCAGGTGACCGGGCTTGAGGCTAAGGTGGAGGATATATACCGGGCCGGGGAAGTGGCCGGCCGGACTCAGAAAAGCTTGGGCCTTTCTTACTTTACCCAGGATTGGATGCAGATGAACAGGTCTCTTTTCTCCGCCCTCCGACTGGAGAAAGTGACCATGTTCATCATCCTGGCGCTGATAGTTTTGGTGGCGGCCTTCAACATAGTCAGCACGTTGATAATGGTGGTTATGGAGAAGAACAAAGATATAGCCGTATTGAAAGCTATGGGGGCGAGAAACAGCAGTATAATGCGCATATTTATCTTTGAAGGGCTGGTGATCGGGGTGATCGGCACCCTGCTCGGGGTATTGGGCGGGCTTTCGTTAGCCTCTTCGTTGGAATATGTGGTGGACTTTGTGGAGAGGTTGTTCCAGTTCAAAATTCTCCCCCCCAGTGTTTACTATATAGACAAATTTCCGGTCCAGATAAATTATTCCGAAGTGAGCTTGATCGCGTTGAGCGCACTGATTTTGAGTTTGGCGGCAACGTTATATCCCTCTTGGCAGGCGGCACGGGTGGCACCGGCCCAGGCCCTGAGGTATGAGTAGGTGTCGGGTACTGTTTTGGGCCGCGCGCCCTTTATCCAAATAAAAGGAATTTATAAAAGCTTCTACGCCGACAAAAATCGGGTAGACGTGCTAAAAGGGGTTGATATTGAAGTCCTTAAAGGGGAAAGACTAGCCATAATGGGGGCGTCGGGCGTCGGCAAGAGCACCTTGCTTCATATCCTCGGCGGATTGGAGCCCCCAACCTCGGGCAAGGTTTATTATGGTGAAGTGGACTTATATTCCTTAAGCGAGCGGATGCTAACTGAGTTCAGAAATCGCACCTTAGGGTTTGTATTTCAATTTCATCATCTTCTCCCCGAATTTAGTGCCCTGGAAAATACGATGATGCCCGCTTTAATAGCTGGGTTTTCGGTAAAGCGGGCAAAGGCCGTGGCCCAGGGTATCCTGGATGAGGTAGGTTTAAGTCATCGGTTGCACCACCGGCCCGGAGAGCTTTCCGGAGGTGAGCAGCAGCGGGTAGCGGTTGCCCGGGCCCTGGTTTTGGCTCCCCAGGTTCTGTTGACTGACGAGCCTATCGGCAACCTAGACGCCAAGACTGGAGAAGAGGTAGCAAGCTTGTTGCTAGAGCTTAATAACAGGAAAGCGGTTACCCTGGTGGTGGTGACTCACAACCTGAGTCTGGCCCGTTTGATGGAAAGGCGGGTCAGCCTGGTAGATGGGAAGGTGGTAAAGATGATGGGCTCTGCTCTCGGAGGCTAGATGGGCCGGAAGGTGTTGCTAGGCTTGTTGGTTTTGCTAGGGCTTATCTCCTGGGCCCAAGGGAAGACCCGGGTGCGAATGGTCCTGATCCCGTTCGAAACCGAGGCCGCCCAAGAATTCAGCAAGCTCCGGGACGGACTGATGGACATGCTCTCCTCTCGTTTAGAAAGAGAGAGGGCCATCGAGCTCCTTGAGAAGGGGCGCTTGACCAGGGAGGTGATCGAGGTACTTAAAAAGGAGCTGGCGGGCGGGGCGACCATCGAGTTGGCCAAGGAGTTCGACCTTGATTACATCATCTACGGAACCCTGCGGAAGATCGGCGACAGTATCGCGCTTGACGCCAGGCTCGTGAGGGTGAAGGAGGCCAAGAAGAGACTCAGCTTCTTTGTGGAGGCCGAGACGTTGCAGGCCCTGGTGCCGCGCCTCGACGAGTTGGCTGAGGCTATCAGCAGCTATGCGCTCAAGGAAGAGGGAATAGCGCCTGCCCCACCTTTGCCCGCGCCGCGGGTGACAAGGGTGGGGGTGGAAGGCAACCGTCGAGTCAGCACCGAGAGAATAATGAGCCTGGTCAAGACCAGACCGGGCGCGCGTTTTTCTCAACCCAGGTTGCAGGAGGACCTCAGCAGTATTAAAGGCCTTAAGGAAGTGGCGGATGTCAAGGCGGTTATAACTCAGACGGCCCGGGGGGTGGAGGTTACGTTTAGCGTACAGGAAGGCAAGGTCCCCTTGGTGCGCATCTCCAAGCTGGTCTTCATAGGTAATCAACGGGTCAAGAAAGAGACGCTGTTAACCGCTATAAAGAGCCGAGTGGGAGCGCCCTTTTCTGATGAGGTACTGGCCAAGGACTTGGGGGCGCTGCGCGAATTGACCCAACTTGAGCGGGTCAATGTTGACCTGTTGGACACTGAAAAGGGTAAAGAAGTTTTCTTCGTGCTAAAGGAAAGGGAAACACCGCTGGCCAAAGAGGGGAAAAAAAAGGAACCGCTAATCATCGTCCCGCCGGAGAAGAGGATAAAGAAGATAACCGTCTCCGGCAACCGAGTTATCGACAGCGCCGCCATTCGTGCCGCGCTGAAAAGCAAGGTGGGCGATCCCTTCTCATCCGACAAGATCAGAGACGATATCAAAGCCATATTCAAGATGGGATATTTCGAGGATGTTCAGGTCAATATGGAGCAGACCAGAACCGGGAGAGATATTACTTACCAGGTGAGGGAGAAACCGGTTATTGCCAAAATAGAGTTGCTAGGAAATAAGAAGGTAAGCAACTCCGACCTCATGAATGCCTTGGATTTCGGCGCCAGGGATGTCTTAAACCTTATCAAGGTCAAAGACGGGGTAAGGAGACTTTTGGAGGTCTATGAGGAGAAAGGATTTTACGCCGCCCAGATTGACCACCAGGTCGAGCACCTGCCCAGCAGGCAGGTCCGGGTGGTTTATCAGGTGCAGGAAAATGAAAAGGTTTTCATCAAGAAAATCTCTTTCCGAGGGAACAAGGTTTTTGGCGCCCGAGAGCTAAAAAAGGTTGTAACCACCAAGAAAAGAGGTTTCCTTTCCTTTGTAACTGGTTCTGGAGTCTTAAACCGGGAAAAGCTTAAGACCGACCGGGAGTTGCTGGTAGACCATTATGGCAATCACGGCTACATCAAGGCCATTGCCGGGGAGCCGGAGGTCAAGATCGAAAAGAAGGGAATATTCATAACCTTCCCTATTGATGAGGGGAAGCAATTCAAGGTGGGCGACGTCGACCTGGAAGGTGACCTGATTGTCCAGGAAAAGGAGCTAAGAAAAAGACTAAGACTAATTCCCGGCCAGACCTTCGGCCGCGATCTGCTCAGAGGGGATATTCGTCGGCTGACGGAATTCTATACCAATCGCGGTTTTGCCTTTGCCAATGTATCACCCAAAACAACGCTTGACCAGGCGGCCAGGACGGTGAGTGTGGTCTTCAATATAGAGAAAAGCCGGAAGGTATTTATAGACAAGATTAACGTAACCGGCAACCGGGTCACCCATGATAAGGTCATCAGGCGACAGATGACCATCTCCGAGGGAGACCGATTTTCAGGCTCGGCGCTGGCTTACAGTCGTCGGCGGATAGAATCGCTGGGATACTTTAGAAAGGTCGAGGTCGCCAGCCGTGAGGGCGGTACTGCTCAACTGCTCAACATAGATGTGCGGGTGGCCGAGGGTCCCACCGGTTCCTTTGGCGTGGGCGCGGGCGCCAGCACCCAGGAAGGCCCGTCGGTCTTCGGTGAGATCAGACAGAATAACTTCCTGGGCCGGGGCATACGGCTGTCTGGCCGAGCCCAACTGGGAGGTGCAGCTACCCGGTTTGAGGTTTCTCATTTTGATCCGTCTTTTTTGGACAGCCGTTTCTCTTTGAGCACCCAGGCGTTCAACACCTTTCAGGACTTCCGGGATTTTGACCGCGATAGCCTGGGTGGGCTTTTCCGGTTTGGCTATCCCCTGTCTCCGCTGTGGAGGGTTTGGCTCGGATATCGGTTGGAGCTGGTCAAGCTGACCGACCTGGCCGACGATGCCGCCGACGTGATCAGGCAAGAGGAGGGTAAGTCAACAATCAGCGCGGCCTACTGGGAACTCAGCCGGGATACCCGGGATTTTCTCTTTGATCCAACGGAAGGCTCGTTGTATAAGTTCTCCACCGAAGTGGCGGGAGGCTTTTTAGGTGGGGACAGCGATTTTGCTAAGTTTACTATTGATGGGAGAAAATATCTGCCCTTTCGGCTGTTTAACCGGACGGCGGTAGTCATGCTTCGAGGGCTATTTGGGTATATAGAGCCTTTCGGCGACAAAGATGTAAGAATATTTGAGCGTTTCTTTCTGGGTGGGATTGGCCGAGTGCGGGGGTATGAGAGTAACTCCATAGGGCCGCGGGATAAGGTCACCGATAATGTTTTGGGAGGCACCAAGCAGGTGGTCTTGACCGCGGAGTTGGCTTATCCGCTCTGGGACCGATTCAAGGTCAAAGGAATATTGTTCTTCGATGCTGGTAACTCGTTTGACGGCTCTGATACCACCAATCCCAAGACGCTACGGAAAAGTGTTGGCTTCGGGGTGAGGTTTATGACCCCGCTGGGCCCGATTCGCCTGGAGTATGGGGTCGCCCTGGACAGGCTTCCCGGAGACGACATGGGGAAGCTGGAATTCCGGATTGGGGGTTGATTGTCTTTGCTGGGGTAAGAAGGAGGTATAACATGGTGAGGAAGCTGGTCGCTATTTCATTAGGTCTGCTGACAGCGGGCATATTTTGTTCCCTGGCCCAGGCGCAGATGAAATTTGGGGTAGTTGACCTACAAAAGGCCTTGAATCTGTCAACAGCTGGCAAAAAGGCCAGGGAATCAATCAGCAAGCGGGCGGAGGAAGCTAAGAGGGTGATCAAGGCTAAAGACAGCGAATTGAGGACGCTGCGAGCGGAGTTGGAAAAACAGAGCTTGCTTTTGACCGAGGAGGCCAGGTTGGAGAAGGCTAAGGCATTTGAGTCCAAGCGGCGTGATTATGAGAGGTTTTTCAAGGATTCCCGGGAGGAGCTGGCCTTAGAGGAACGGCGACTCACCAACAAGATACTGAGAGAATTGGAGAAGGTGGTTCAGAAACTGGGGCAGGAAGAGGGTTTCACCTTCATCTTTGAGCGCAGTCAAGGTGGCCTCATTTATGCGGCCAACAGCGTAGACCTTACTAATAGGATGATAGAGCTGTACGATGCCAAACAACAAAAACAGTAGCCCGAAGGAAAGAGTAGGGAAATGGAAGTGAAACTGGAGGAGCTGGCCTCTCGCCTGGGCGGAAAGGTTGTCGGGGAGGGCAACGTGCGCATATCCGGAGTAGGCTCCCTGGCTGATGCCCGACCGGGTCAGATAACCTTTCTCACCGATCCCCGCTACCGAAAGTTATTGAAGGATTGCCGGGCCTCGGCTTTGATCAGTGGGCAGGAGGAAGAGTTTGCCGGCCCGCTTTTGATTCACCCCAACCCCTATCTTGCCTTTGCCCGTGCGCTTAAGCTTTTCCAGGCGGAGCAAAGAAGACCGCCAGGCATCAGTGAGATGGCCTTTGTTTCTCCCTCTGCCCGTATGGGAAAGGAGGTATCTATCTTCCCGCTGGTCTATGTGGGAGAGGGGGTCAAGTTGGCGGACCGGGTTGTTCTTTACCCCGGCGTCTTTTTGGGTGATAATGCCAAGATCGGCGAAGATAGTTTGGTTTATGCCAATGTCTCAATCAGAGAGAATTGTGTGGTCGGTAAGCGGGTGATAATACATTGCGGCGCGGTAATCGGCGGCGATGGGTTCGGTTTTGCCAAGGATGGAGATAGGTTGGTCAAGGTGCCCCAGGTGGGCAACGTTAAGCTAGAGGACGATGTGGAGATCGGCGCGAATGTGACTATAGATCGGGCGGTCCTGGGGACGACCTTGATAAAGCGGGGGGCGAAGATCGATAACCTGGTACAGCTAGCCCATAACGTCGTTGTCGGAGAGGATAGCCTGCTGGTGGCTCAAGTGGGCATCTCGGGCAGCACCCAGTTGGGTCGAGGGGTGGTCCTGGGAGGCCAGGCGGGGGTGGCTGGTCACCTTTGCATTGGAGATAATGTGACCGTGGGCGGTCAATCAGGGATAACCAAAGATATCCCTTCCGGTGCTACCGTATCTGGCCTGCCGGCGATAGCTCACCAGCAATGGAAAAAGGCTCAGATGAGCTTTGTCAAATTGCCCGAGTTGCGCAGGAGACTTGCTGTTTTGGAGAAGAGGTTGGTTGAGTTAGAGGAGAGGTTGAAAAATGCTTGACGCGGAGGAAATAGCCAGAGTTTTGCCTCACCGCTATCCTTTTTTGTTGGTTGATAAGGTGGTTCACCTCGAGCGAGGGAAGAGAATAACCGGCATAAAGAACGTGACCATCAATGAACATTTTTTCCAGGGCCATTTTCCCGGCCACCCGGTCATGCCCGGCGTTCTGGTAATCGAGGCCATGGCTCAGGTAGGGGGCATTCTGGCCTTCAAGTCGGGTTTGGTCAAGGAGTCGGGGCAAATTGTTTACTTCCTGGGGATAGATAAAGCCAGGTTTCGCAAGCCGGTTCGTCCTGGCGATGAGCTTCGACTGGAACTGGAGGTGCTCAGGCGTCGGGGTGATGTATGGCAATTTAAGGGAGAGGCATACGTCGGCGAAAAATTGGTGGCTGAAGCTCGACTTTTGGCCCAAATTGTGAGGGAGGAGAACTTAAAATCTGAGAAAGAGGAAGCTCATGGCAATCCATAGTACGGCTATCATTCATCCCGAAGCTCAGCTGGAGGAAGATGTTCAGATTGGGCCCTATTGCGTTTTGGGGAGAAACGTAAAGGTAGGGAGAGGTACGGAGATTGGACCTCAGGTGGTTATTGATAGCAATACGGTGATCGGAGAGAAGTGTAAGATTTATCCTTTTGCCTCTTTGGGCCAGGCGCCTCAAGACATCAAATACCAGGGTGAGCACAGCTGGGTTATTATTGGAAATAATAATACAATCAGAGAATACGTTACCATCCACCGAGGCACCCACCGAGGGGGAGGCAAAACCACCGTGGGTAACGACAATTTCCTTATGGCTTACGTTCATATCGCTCACGACTGCCATATTGGCAACCAGGTGATCATGGCTAATGGGGCTACCCTGGCCGGACATATCGAGATCGAGGACTATGCAATCATTGGCGGGCTATCCGCCATTCACCAATATGTGCGCATTGGCGCCTATGCTTTGATCGGCGGGGCCTCGGGAATCCCTCAGGATGTGGTTCCTTATGTGAGTGCGGTGGGGAACCGGGCCCGTTTGTTTGGAATAAACGTGGTCGGTCTCAAGCGGCACGGCTTCTCCGAGCAGACCATGAGAAAGCTTAAGCGAGCCTACCGGTTCATATTCCGCTCAGGGCTGAAGCTTGATGACGCGCTGGGCAGGTTGACCGAGCAGGTGGGAGAGAGTTCGGAGGTGGATCATCTGGTTGATTTTATCAGGAAGTCACAACGGGGGATATTGAGATAGATGGAAAGTTTAGGAATAATAGCGGGTAATGGTAAATTTCCTTTCATCTTGGCCCAGGCCGCCCGGGAAAGAGGAGATCGGGTCATTGCCGTAGGGCATAAGGGCCATACCGAGGCCGAGTTGGAAAAGTACGTGGACCAATTCCATCTGGTGGAAGTGGGCCAGTTGGGCAGGATAATCGAGATCTTTAAGCAGGCACGAGTCAGCCAAGTAGTGATGGGCGGGAGCCTGGCCAAGAATACCATGTACTCTCAGGCCAAGCCGGATTCCAGAGGCCTTCAAGCGATGGCCAAGCTGAAAAACAGAAAAGATGATGTCATCCTGCGGGCGGTGGCCGAGGAGTTGGAAAAAGAGGGAATGCGGGTAGTGGAATCGACTTTCTGCCTCTCCTCACTGCTGGCTCCCGTGGGTTGCTTAACTGGCCGACAGCCCGACGACAGAGAGATGGAGGATATCCGATTCGGCTGGGAGGTTGCCAAGGAGGTAGGCCGACTGGATATCGGCCAGAGCGTGGTGGTCAAGGATAAGGCAGTGTTGGCCGTGGAAGCCATCGAGGGGACCGATGCAACCATTAGAAGAGGCACGGCTTTGTCCGGTCCAGGCGCGGTGGTGGTCAAAGTGAGCAAGCCCAACCAGGACATCCGTTTTGACCTGCCGGTGGTGGGTCTGGATACCGTTGCCGTGCTGGCCGAAGGCCAGGCCTCGGCCCTGGCCATAGAAGCCCAGAGGACAATCGTATTTGATAAGGAGAAAGCAATCCAGGCGGCCAACCGCGCGGGCATAGCCATCCTCTCCCTATGAGGCCGGTTATGGATAGAGTTAAACTGGGTGTGGTGGGCGTAGGATACCTGGGTCAGTACCACGCCGAGAAGTACGCCAATTTTGACGGTGTCGAGCTGGTCGGGGTGGTGGACATAATCCCCTCCCGGGCCGAGGAAGTAGCCCGGCGGTGTTCAACCAAGGCTTATTATGACTACCGGGAACTGTTGGACAAGGTTCAGGCCGTCAGCATTGTCGCGCCCACGCCTTTTCATTATCCGCTAGCCAGGGATTTTTTCCTCCACCGGATCGATGTTCTGTTGGAGAAGCCTATGACCACCACCCTGAAGGAGGCCGAGGAATTGGTGAACCTGGCCAAGGAAAAAGGGCTGATACTTCAAGTGGGACATCTGGAGAGGTTCAACTCGGCCGTGCTGGCCTTGCAGGAGGTGGTCAACCAGCCTATGTTTATAGAAGCCCACCGACTTAGTCCATTTCAGGGCCGGAGCACAGACATCAATGTGATACTGGACTTGATGATTCACGACCTGGATATAATTCTCAGCCTGGTCGACTCCCGGGTCGCCCAGGTGCAGGCTGTGGGGGTGCCGGTGGTATCACCTCAGCTGGACATCGCCAATGCCCGTGTTACCTTTGCCAACGGCTGCGTGGCCAATCTTACTTGCTCCCGTGTCTCTCAGACTACCAGCAGAAGAATCCGAATCTTTCAACTGGATGCTTATGTGACTATTGACTATGTGGCTCAGCAGATAGTCGTTTTCCGCCGGGAGATGGGCTCAAGAGAAGGTGATTTTCCTCGTATCGTGAAAGAAAAGCTTGATATTGCAAAGGGCGATTCCCTGGAAAAGGAGTTAGCCGCTTTCGTGCACTCGGTAAGGGACAGGGCTCGGCCGCTGGTATCTGGCGAGGAGGGCAAAAGAGTTTTGGAGGTGGCCTTACACATTCAAGAAGAGATCGCTAATTTCGCTGACACCCACTGGGGTGCTTTCCAATTACCCCACCCCCCCAGGTTCCCGTAATGGCCAGAGATAAAAAAGTGATGATCGTTGCCGGCGAGACTTCCGGGGACCTTCACGGGGCCAAGCTGGTACAGGCTCTGCGTGGCCTGGCCCCTGATCTCCACCTTTACGGGATAGGAGGCAGCCAGATGGAGGAGGCGGGGTTTGAGCTGCTTTTTAATTGCCAGCAGTTGGCGGTGTATGGCATCGTTGAGGTAGCCAGCAAACTGGTTGGATTGGCGAAAGTTTATCTGAGCTTAAGACGCAATTTGCTCTCTGACCCGCCTGATCTAGTTGTCCTCATCGATTATCCGGGTTTCAACCTCAGGTTTGCCCGGGCGGCCAAAAAGG
>JAZFTZ010000100.1:0-11567 GCA_036446955.1 Thermodesulfobacteriota bacterium | reverse complement strand
ACTACCAGTCCATCCCCGCCATTGTTTCCCCGACCCGCCAAGATCCCCACTCTCATGTCGGAAAGATGGGGATAATGCTTAGCTAGATTTTGGACCACGCCCAAGCCGGCGTTCTCCATCAGAATTAAGCCGGGCAGCTTCAATCCCTCAATACATCTGCGGTCCAACTGGGCCATTTCCTCGGAAGTGGGTAGAATAATTCCTATACCCTAGGCCTCAACAACCAACACAGCCACACCGTACTCCTTTTCGTGGGCCAGACTCAAAAATATATTCTTCAATCCCTGTTGGCTGAAGATCTCTTTGGCTGTTCCCCAAAGCTCCAAGCCCGGTCCTCCCGAAGTCTCGGTGACCACCTCGATCTCTCTCCACTTGATCCCCTTCCTCCACCCCGATCCCAGGGCTTTTAAAAAGGCTTCCTTAGCGGCAAAGCGCACCGCGAAATGAGCTGCCGCTCCACTTTTTACCCGGGTTAACCTGCGCTCTCTGTCAGTGAATACCCGATCCAGGAAAGAGTCCCCGAACCTATTCAACAAGTTTCCTATCCGATTAATCTCCACTAAATCTATGCCCACGCCCCTGAGCATGCTAACCATTAATAAGCTCAATCATCTCGCGCACTGCCCGCTCAAGGCCCACTAGCACGGCTCTTCCGACGATGCTGTGGCCAATGCTGAATTCCTCGATATCCTGCATCTGGCGCAAGGACTTAATGTTCTGATAATTTATCCCATGACCGGCGTGGATAACCAGGTCCAGTTCCCTGGCCTTCTTCACCGCATCCACGATCTTGTTCAGCTCTCGCTCCTGGCCGGAGATTACGGCCTCGGCAAAACTACCAGTGTGCACCTCCACGCCATGAGCATCTATGTTCTTTGCCGCCTCCACCTGGATACAGTCAGGGTCGACAAAGAGGTAAACAGAGAGCCCGGCATCTTTAAGCTGGCCCACATACTTCTTCAAGAACCCCTGTTTGCCGGCCGCATTCAGGCCGCCCTCCGTGGTTAACTCCTGTCTTTTCTCCGGAACCAGGGTTACCGATTCAGGCTTGATCTCCTTGGCGATAGCCAGCATCTCCTCGGTAGCGGCCATTTCCAGGTTCAGCCGGTTATCCACCGCCTGGCTGATCAGCTGAAGGTCGCGATCCTGGATGTGCCTTCGATCCTCCCGCAGGTGGACGGTGATGCCGTCCGCCCCAGCCAGGGTTACCAGGTAAGCGGCGGCCAGCGGGTCCGGCTCCCGGCCCCGGCGGGCCTGTCTCAAGGTGGCGACATGGTCGATGTTTACACTCAGTTTAGCCAACTGGACTCCCCTCATCATTAAGACATCTCTTTATCGCCTGTTCGATTTGCGCGCCAATTTGAGCGATCTCCCTCTCATCCTCCCCTTCCACCAGGATACGGGCGATGGGCTCGGTGCCGGAATAGCGCAACAGGATGCGCCCTTTCCCACTGAGCCGCCTTTCCCCCTCCCGCAGCGCGTCGCCGATCTGGGTAAATTTGCTCCAATCCTCCTTTCTATCCACCGAGACATTGACCAGAATCTGAGGATAGGGCTCCATTATTTGAGATAGTTCTTCCAGCCCCTTGTCCTCCCTGACCATGATGCTGAGCAATTGGAGCGCGGTGATAATGCCATCACCGGTAACACTGAAATCCCCGAAGATAATGTGGCCGGATTGCTCCCCGCCCAGGTTGTACCCCCCTCTGGCCATCTCCTCGGCCACGTAGCGGTCGCCCACCTGGGTTCTGGCCACCCGGCCGCCGGCCGCTTGGACAGTCTGCTCCAGGGCCAGGTTGCTCATGACCGTGGCTACCAACGTATTCTGCCTCAATTTACCCTGCTTAAGCAGACGGGTGGCGCAAATAGCCATTACTTGATCACCGTCGATCAAATTACCCCTATGGTCGCAAAAGATGGCTCTATCGCCATCGCCATCCAGGGCCAGACCCAAATCCGCCTTTTTCTCTTTCACCATACGGCACATGCCCTGAGGATAAGTGGAGCCACAATCCTGGTTGATGTTTCGCCCGTCAGGATGGATATTTATCGGGTAGACTTGGGCCCCCAGTTCGTAAAATACCGCCGGGGCCACCCGGTAGGCCGCGCCGCTGGCGCAGTCAACCACTATTTTCAATCCCTCCAAGCTAAGCTCCTTGGGGAAGGTGTTCTTCAAAAAAACGATATACCGTCCTTTGGCATCATCTATCCGGTAGGCCTTGCCTATATCGGTGGCGGTCGGCCTAATGGAGTCCAGCGCCTGGGAAAATACCAGCTCCTCGATCTTTTCCTCTACCTCATCCGGGAGTTTGTACCCGTCCGGGGAGAAAAACTTTATCCCGTTGTCTTGAAAGGGATTATGCGACGCGGAAATGACCACGCCGGCATCCGCCCTCATGCTGGAGGTGATAAAGGATATGCCCGGCGTCGGCAACGGCCCTACCAGCAATATATCCACCCCCATGGAGCAGATACCCGCGGCCAGAGCATTCTCAATCATATAGCCCGACAGCCTGGTGTCCTTGCCGATAACTATCTGGTGCCGGCCTGGCCCCCGCTTGAAGATGTAAGCCGCGGCCCGGCCCAGCTTCATCGTCATCTCCACCGTCATGGGCTCGATATTGGCAACGCCTCTTATCCCATCGGTTCCAAATAATCGCCTCGTCATCTCTCACCCTTAGCAAGCAGAGCCAACCTAATCGATCAAGCAGCCTTGATTGCATCCAGTATAGTGGCCAGCCGCTTCGTCTGCTCGACGTCATGTGTCCTGATCAGGTGAGCTCCGTTCATAATAGCCACCGCGGCTGCCGCCAATGTCCCCTCCAGTCTCTCCTCCGCGTCCAAACCCGATATCTTGCCTAGGAATGATTTTCTGGAAGGGCCGACCATGACGGGTAGGTTCAGTCTCCTTAAACTGGACAGGTTCTTCAAAATGAGTAAGTTGTGTTGCACCGTTTTGCCAAAGCCAATGCCTGGGTCAATTACCAGTTGCTCCCTGCTCAGGCCGGCCTCCAGAGCCAATTTTATACTATACCCTAAATCGGAGCAAATATCATGCATTAGCGAGGCGTATTGGGGGGCGTTCTGCATATCTCCCGGCCTGCCCTGGATATGGCCCAGGATCAACGGAACTCTGGATTCAGCCGCCAGCTGAGCAAGCTGGGGGTCAAATCTCAGGCCGCTTATGTCATTGATAATATTCGCGCCGGCAACCAGAGCTTTCCTGGCCACCTCAACCTTGCTGGTATCTATGGAGATAAGGGCGTTTACCTGCCGGGTTAGCTTCTCTATCACCGGAATAACCCGGTTGAGTTCGCTAGCGACGCTGACCGCCGCCGCCCCCGGTCGAGTTGACTCTCCGCCTATGTCTATGATGTCGGCCCCTTGCCTGTCCAGCTCCACCCCGCGCAGAACAGCCCGGGAGGGCTCGAAAAAACGACCGCCATCGTAAAAGGAATCCGGGGTAACGTTAATAACACCCATCAAGTGGGTTCGACGGGAAAGCTCCAATGTCCCTTTGTCACATTGGAGCCGAAAGGTCTTTGCTTTGAAGCTGATATCTTGGTTGCTTTTGCCCCCGGGGGTGTCTAGCATTTTTTCCAAGTTCGAGGGTGTGTCTGATTCTTCCGCTTCTTCCGACTCGCCAATAACCCTTAGACGCAACTGCCATCCACTGCTTTCAGCCCTTCCACCTGCTTAAGGCCGGCCGTCTGCACAATCTTATTCAACTCCTGGGCATCCAGAACTTCCTTCTCCAGAAGCGCTTTGGCCACACAGTGGAGCACATGGATATTGGCCTCCAAGATAGCCTTGGCCTGTTGATAGCATTGGAAAACCATCCTCTTCAACTCTTCGTCTATTTCCTGGGCCGTCTTTTCGCTGTACTCTTGATGCTGGGCAAGTTCCTTTCCCAAAAAGATGAGCTCATCCTTCTTGCCAAAGGTCAGCGGCCCCAACTTATCGCTCATACCCCACTCGCAGACCATTTTTCGGGCGATCTCAGTGATCTGCTCAAGGTCATTGCCCGCACCGGTAGTCATATGATTGAGGACCAACTCCTCTGCCGCCCTTCCTCCCAGCATTACGGTTATTTTATCCAGCAAGTAGTCCTTTGAATAATTGTGCCGTTCATCCAGGGGAAGCTGCAGGGTCGCCCCCAGAGCCCGGCCGCGCGGGATAATGGTGACCTTATGAATTGGATCCGCGCCGGGAAGGTACTTAGCCACCAAGCTATGGCCGGCTTCGTGATAAGCGGTACTATTTCTCTCCTCTTTGCTTATCACCATGCTCTTTCGCTCTACTCCCATCAAAACCTTGTCCTTGGCCTCATCGAACTCCACCATAGAGATGGAATCCCTCTCCTTCCGGGCACCCAGCAAGGCGGCTTCGTTCACCAAATTAGCCAGGTCGGCCCCGGAAAATCCCGGCGTCCCCCGGGCTACTATCATCAGGTCGACGTCGCTGGCCAAAGGTGATTTAACGGTATGAACCTTAAGGATCGCAAATCTACCGTTCACGTCCGGCCGGTTAACCACCACCTGGCGATCGAACCGGCCGGGTCTCAGCAGAGCCGGGTCGAGGACATCAGGCCGATTGGTGGCGGCAACCAAGATGACCCCATCATTGGACTCAAACCCGTCCATCTCCACCAGAAGCTGGTTCAGGGTCTGCTCTCTCTCATCATGACCGCCTCCCAGGCCCGCGCCTCGATGGCGTCCGACGGCATCTATTTCGTCGATGAAGATAATACAGGGAGCGTTCCGTTTACCCTGGATAAAAAGGTCTCTAACCCGGCTCGCGCCCACGCCGACGAACATCTCCACAAAATCAGAGCCGCTTATGTTGAAGAAGGGCACATCGGCCTCGCCCGCGATGGCCCGGGCAAGCAGGGTCTTCCCCGTGCCCGGCGGCCCGATGATAAGCACACCTTTGGGAATTCTTCCTCCCAGTCGGGTGAACTTTTTTGGGTCCCTTAAGAAATCTATTATCTCACTGACCTCCTCCTTGGCCTCATCAATACCGGCCACATTATCAAAAGTGATCCCGGGGGACTTCTCGGAGAGGAGTCGGGCTCGGCTCTTGCCGAAGGAAAGCGCCTTGTTTCCCCCAGCTTGCATCTGGCGCATAAAGAATATCCACACGCCGATTAAAAGGAGCATGGGGAACCAGGACATCAACATGGCCAGGTACCAAGGCTGGTCCTGAGCAGGCTTGGCGGTAATGCTTACTCCTTGCTGGCGCAGGATGCCGACTAGGTCCGGGTAGTCCGGCGCATAGGTCTTGAAGCTTTTGCCGCCACTATACTTTCCGGTTATATTCTTGCCCTTGATGGTTACTTCGGCCACATCTCCATTTTCAGCCGCGATTATAAAATCGCTGAAGGCAACCTTTTGTTCGCTGCTAGGCGGTCCGCTAAAGGCCTTAAAGAGCATGATCATTATTAGCGAGATTAACAGCCACAGGGCTATATTTTTGTAAAGCTTATTCACCCTTCACCTCCCAGCCGCCTGGCGAAATCCAGGCTCAACCTATAAAAAATATAACATAAAAAGGTTATTCTCTCAATAACAAACCTCAGTTCAGGGCAAAGCCTCCAATCTGAGAATATCTCTGGTGGCCGGTGTCACTTTAAACTGCTCGGCAATTCGATGGCCGACCACCCAGACGATCTCCTTGCCCGCGGCGACAACCGGCACAACCCCCCGTTGGCAACGAGGCACTTTGGCATCCACCAGCAGGTCCTGCAGTTTCTTCCTGCCCCTCATCCCCAAGGGCTGAAAGCGATCTCCAGGCCTTATGTTTCTGACCCTGAGAGAAGGGCCCAGCCGGGCTAAGTCCAGGCAAGCCACCATGGAGCAGGTCAAAGGCAATTTTACCTCCTCCGGCTTCTTAATGTCGGCCACCAGTATCAGGCCAGCCTCGGGTATCCGGGTGGCGCCGGGAAACCTCAAAGGGTATGAATAGGTTGATGGGATCGCTTTCTCCAACTCCCCAGCTTTTTTTACGGCAAACCTCTCATAGACCCTCTCCAATATCAGACCTCTGGGAAAGATAATCCTTTTGCTTGGTCTCGGCCCTTCGATTACATCCAGAGCTTGAATCAGGTGCCGGTAGCCTATTCCGTCCAGACTACCACCTACCTGTTTAAGGGCCCAACGCAGGGCTCTGAATCTCATTGCCCTATCTAAAGCCAGGAACGGGCCCCGAGCAAAGACCACTTTGCCGCTCTTTCGATCAACGACCAGACCGGCCAGCTCGCCATCAAGAACCCGGTCTAGGTAGCGATCCTCCTCGGTAAGGATATTAGCCAGAGAAACCAACCTCTCTTTGATGCGGGGGTTGTACTGCTCGGAGAGTAAAGGAAGAAGTTGATGCCGCATCCGGTTTCTCAAGAACCGCAGGTCACGATTGGAGCTATCCTCACAAAAACCCAAGTTGCGCTCGCTCAAGAATTTCAGTATCTGGTGCCTCCAAATGTTCAACAAAGGACGGATATACCGGACCTCCCGGACAGGGAGAATCCCTCGCAGACCGGTAGCACCCGCGCCTCGGAGCAAACGCATCATAACCGTCTCCGCCTGGTCGTCAGCCGTGTGCCCCAAGGCGATGCGATCTGCCCCCAACCGCTCAAATGTCTCATCCAAAAAACGGAACCTCAGCCTGCGAGCAGCATCCTCCAGGGACAGACCGCGACCTGGCCCAAGCTGGCCGGCTCCAGTTTTCCCAACCATGCAGGGGATACGGTTTTCCTCGGCCAACCTCTGGACGAACTTCTCATCAGCATCTGATTCCTTTCCTCTGAGACCATGATTGAAATGGGCCAGGGTCAAAGAAAGGTCGAACTCCTCTTTGAGGAGGAGAAAAACAGCGAATAAAGCCACTGAGTCCGGGCCACCAGAGACGGCTAAGACCAACTTCTTTGTCTCCTTGAGCATACCGTGCTCGACGATGGCCCTTCTGACTTCCCGCATGATGGGCTCATTAGCTGCAGACATTACCAGGCCCCAAAGTAAAAAACCCCTCCTGCCAAACCAAGAAAGGGTCGATCTAACATGAAAACCATTTCTCCGCCAGCTCTGGTGGCGGTGCAGGGATTCGAACCCCGGACTCTACGGATATGAGCCGTATGCTCTAACCAACTGAGCTACACCGCCAACTGTCAGCCAGGTCTCTTGATCGCCTGTCTGAAACGGCCAGGCTTGTATGGCCCTAGTTTAACCACCAGCCCCAGCTAGCTTAAGCCGGCAAAAGCTAGGCGGCTTGGCGACGTCCGAGGACTCAGGTCGGCCCCCCTGGCCCGGCTGGCCTGGATTTCAACTTCGGCGAGCCGGCCTTCAGCGCGGGCAGGGCTGAGGAGGTTGCCGCCCTTAACTCTCTAATTATCTCCATTGCCAACTCGTTTATTTTCGGTATCAAACTATTCATGCCCTGCCCCTGAACAAAGACGGCCACGACAGGCTGAATTATCGGCACACGATATAAAGTGGCATCAATGCTGACCGTATCGCCCACCATGACCAGCTTACCAGTGATAAGGAAATTTGCACCGGTCTCTCTACCCACCCGGGCAAGCAGATCCACGTTCAGCTTGAAGTCCTTGGGAAAGTTCACCATTCTCTTCAAGGTCAGCTTGTCGACCAGGTTTAGATCGGCCAGCTGGCCCAATCGGGAGGAAAGCATATCCAAAATGCCCTCCCGCAAGAACTCCAAATTCTGCGGGCCCTGGAGCTGGAAAGGCAAGATGGCCACCTTACCAACCGGACCAGCATAGCTGGCCTGAACCACTAACAAACCTGCAACAACCAGAAAAGCAAACAGCTTCTTCATCTTCTCTACTTATGATACCTCAAAAGCATATTAATATTAAGGAGAAAGCCTGGCCTTGTCAAACCTTTTCTGGGTCCGCTAGGTTGTTATGAGACATGGATGAGACTCCCGGGAGGAGGACCAGACGCTAGTTGTGTGTGTGGGGGGCGAAATTAAAGGGTTTTCCCTAGAGAAGGTTCCCCTAACAGAGGGGCACCGTGGCCCCAAAAGCAGGAAAGGGAAGCAAAACACTTCCCCTCCACGCGCTGATACGGCTTGAGCTTATTGCCGAGTCCGAACCGGGAACCGCTACAGCATCTCAAACCACAGGCCAGAGCTTAGCTTCCGTGTAAATCCTTAGCTTACTTTTGTTTCTTGCCGCCTTTCTTGGCGCCACTCTTCTTCTTAGATTTTCCAGCCATTTGCTCTCCCCTCCTAGGCACCGCGCTAACGCGGTAGCCTTGTATTAATCTACGCCAACCGCGTAGATTCTTGCCCCCTTACGTACGGCGTGAAATGTCTCCTCATCAAGGAACAGCAAGGATTTACCCCATTATCAGCCATTATCCGACTCAAATCTGCTAATACTAACGATAATACTCTAGCACCAATATATGCAAATGCAAGCAATTTTTTTTGAGATAATAAGATTTTTTCTCAACCGCGATAGTCTGCGAAAGCGCGCCGACCCCGCCTGGCCGCGCGGCTCTTATAAGCGGCCCGCACCACGGCCGCGGCCAACGTTTTGGCCACCTTATTATTGAAAACGCTGGGGATTATGTAATCTTCGCTCAGTTCCTTATCACTTATCACCGCGGCAATAGCTTGAGCGGCAGCGATCTTCATCTCTTCGTTAATCTCCCGGGCCCGGCAATCTAATACCCCCCGGAACAGACCGGGAAAACAGAGGACGTTATTGATCTGGTTGGGGTAATCGGACCTGCCGGTAGCCATTATCCGGACATAGGGGGCCGCTTCCTCAGGCATGATCTCAGGCACGGGATTGGCCATTGCAAAAACGATCGGGTCCTTGGCCATCCTTTTTATATCCTCCACGCTCAACAGCCCAGGCCCGGAAAGCCCCAAAAACATATCCGCCCCCTTCATGGCATCCGCCAGACTTCCCTTGACCCCCTTCGGGTTGGTGTGAGCTGCATACCACTGCTTGACCGGGTTCATATTATTTTTTCTACCCTTATAAATTGTACCCGCCCGGTCACAACCGATGATCTGCTTGACCCCTACGCTGAGCAAGATCTTGGTGCAGGCTACCCCGCTGGCACCGACACCGGAGACGACCACCTTCAACCCCTTGAACTGCTTTTTCACAACCTTCAGGGCATTGACCAAAGCGGCCAGCACCACCACCGCGGTCCCGTGTTGGTCGTCGTGGAAAACTGGAATGTCCAGCTCCCTCTTCAGCCGGTCCTCAATCTCAAAACAACGGGGCGCGGAGATGTCCTCCAGATTTATCCCGCCAAAGACGGGCGCGATGTTTTTGACCGTGCTGACGATCTCGTCCGGGTCTTTGGTGGCCAGACAGAGGGGAAAGGCATCCACTTTACCAAAGGTCTTAAAGAGCATCACCTTGCCTTCCATAACCGGCAAGGCAGCCTCCGGGCCGATGTCCCCCAGACCCAAGACCGCGCTTCCATCGCTGACCACCGCCACCATGTTCCTCTTGATGGTCAGTTGAAATACCTTATTCCTGTCTAAGTGGATGGCTTCAGATATTCGGGCCACACCCGGCGTGTAGGCCATAGAGAGGTCGTCCCGGGTCTTAAGCGGGACCCGGTTGACCACCTCTATCTTTCCTCCCAGGTGCATTAGGAAGGTCCGGTCAGAGACATTTACCAGGCTTACCCCTGGGATCTTCTTGAGCCTGGCCACGATCTCTGAGGCATGAACGAGATCGCGAGCGTTTATGCTTATATCTCTGAGAATGGCTCTATTACTTACCGTTACGATATCGACCGCACCAATATCCCCGCCTGCCTCCCCTATTGCCGATGCAACCTTGCCCAGCATGCCAACCTTATTATCAATCTGCAACCTTGCGGTGATGCTATAACTGACGCTAGGACCTGGCTTCATATTTATCCTCACAGGTGCTAATTCAATATTATTACACAGCTTCCGCGCAAATATTTCAATAAAATTGAGCCGGCCAGCATCCCAGCGGGTGGAGATGTGGGTGTTTTGTGGGGGAAACCCCTCTCTGGGGAAAACTCTTTAAAAAGGGTTCTTCCCCACAGAGGGCCCCACGGCCCCGTCCCCCTGAAAATAGAACTGGACGGGAAGGGTATAGGGAATCAGTACAATGAGGGCCGATTTTCCTTTGCGGAACACCTCGCCTTTACTTTTAGGGCGGCCGTACGTCATCTGGAGGCTGGGATGTGCAATCCTTGTCCAGGAGAAACCTCTAAGGTTAGAGATTACCTCTCTTCTATCCAACGGACGCGTTCTCATGGGGACAATTGAATAGCCGCGGGTATTTTTTCCCGCTTGGGCAGCGTTATGGGAAACTCCTCCACCGGCAACGGTTCATGCCTCAGCTTGACCTTACCACCCTCTCGGCGCACTATCACCCATTTCAGCCAGTCGATGTCATCCCGGTAAGGGTAATCCCGGCGGTAGTGATTCAGCCGAGACTCCTTCCTCTCCAGGGCAGAGCTGTATACCGGCTCTATGAGCAAAACCCAGTTGCGGGCCTCAGCCGCCTTCACCAGCTCATGCACATCCTTGGCGTATACCCGGGGCAAATCCTCCTCACCGGTCTTGGCCGCCTCAGCCAGCATATCCTTTATGGTGGCCTCGCTCTTGATTATGCTGTACTCCGGGTTGACCAGCTTCTTGGCCAAACGCCGATAAATGTCCATCGGCTCAAGCCCTGGTTTTCTATCCCCAGGCGCAAACAGTACCCCTCTCAGCTGCTCCACCTGAGACCAATCAATCTCCAGCCCGCGGACCTGCTCGGCTATCCGGGCCGCGTGCTGACCAGCCCGGTAACCAAACACGCTACAGGCCGATATCTTCAGCCCGGAAAGGCTCTCCGCACAACCAGGATATTGGGCAGATATGCCCGCGGCCAGCAGACCGGGAATATTGGTCTCCCCATCGGTATTGGTCTTAATGCCACCACAACCAGCTCCACCTATCCAGGTAACCATCGGCCGGCAGAGCACCCGCTCCTTTCTGATATCTATGCCCGCCCCATCCATCGCCGCCATGGTAATGGGGATAATACGGCGCACTCGCTGGTAATGCTCCGGCGTAAAATGCCTCATATCGAAATATATCGGCCCCCTCCCCTCCATCATCTCCTTCACCATGGCCTGGGCGATAAGCCCCATGGTGGAACGGCGCTCCTTTCTCTCCGGCATATACCTCTCCATAAACCTCTCTCCCAGACCATTAATCAGGTGGGCACCCTGGGTCTGGAATTGAATCAAAGAATTGACATATATCCGGCCATCCTTGACGCCGGCAAATTGGGAGCCGAAATTAAACTCCAGCCCGGCCAGTTCCGCTCCCGCCCGGTAAGCCATGGCCTGACCATCGCCGGATAGATTATCGCCGTAAGAGAAGTGGAGCTTGCCGGTAATAAGACCGCTGGTAACTACCACCGCCTTCGCCTTAAACACATAGAATTGGCCGGTCTGGGTATGTATCCCCACCGCACCAACCACCCGACCCTGGCTGGGGTAGCTACCATCAGAGGTCAACAGGTCGGTTATCATTATCCGTTCCCTAATATCCAC
>JAZFTZ010000099.1:0-15078 GCA_036446955.1 Thermodesulfobacteriota bacterium | reverse complement strand
CCCCCTGAGATTTGCCTTTTACTGGTACAGTTGGCAGAGTCCCCAGGCCTGAATACCAGAAAGAGCGTGGTGTGAAATTGTTAAGCTGCCGCTCTCACCTTGAATTGCAGTATATAAGACCTCTTGCCTTGCTTGATAGGGCCTCCCCCTTAAACTTAGTGTCGATTCTGGGGAAAACCCTTTCTGTGGGGGGACCCCTTTAAAAAGGGTTTCCCCCCAGCCCCCCTCCTAAATTTTAAACGAGGCTTGTCGTGGTGTTGATATGGCCAAGAAGCTGTGTTGGTAAGTGTTTGAGGTCGTTTTAATTGTCCCTCCCCCCGATAACAATCGGGGGGAGGGACAATTAAAACCAGCCCAGGCTCTACCGAGCCGCTTGTTGGCTTGACAAGGCGGCGACAGGCCTAGCCTAAAGTTTGGGAAAGGGGTCTGGGGAAGAACCTTTTTTAAAAGGTGTTTCCCCAGAGAAAAGGGTCTTCATAAACTTAGCGCCCATAAGGCTGTTAAAAAGTGCCGGCCTCTGCTAAAATCAAGACGCACTGATTCCAATTTTTGGGGCCTGGGTCATGATCAGGTATCTTAGCGCGGGCGAGTCCCATGGAAGGGGACTGATTGCGATTATAGAGGGTATACCGGCTGGTCTGAATATCCGGCGGGCGGACATCGACCGGGACCTGGCCCGGCGGCAGAAAGGCTACGGTCGGGGCGCGCGGATGCAGATCGAAAAGGATAAGGTTACCATCCTTTCCGGCGTCCGGCATGGGCGGGCGTTGGGCTCTCCCATCTCTCTTTGGGTGCGCAACCGGGATTGGGTCAACTGGAAAAGGGCGATGACCCCGGAGCCGGTAAGCAAATACCAGGGGAGGGTGACCCGGCCTCGGCCGGGGCACGTGGATCTGGCTGGCTGGTTGAAATACTCCAGTCCGGATATTAGAGATGTGCTGGAGCGTGGCAGTGCCCGGGAGACGGTGGCACGGGTGGCCTTGGCCGGGCTGGCTAAGCTCTTTCTGGCCCGGCTGGGCATAAGGGTGGTGAGTTATGTGGTGGAGATCGGCCCGGTGGCGGCCAAAGGTAGCTTAAACCGGGGGGAAGACCCGCTCAGTCGGTTTGAACTAGCCGAGGGATCGGAGGTACGCACCTTTGATCCGGCGGCTGAGAAAAAGATGAAGGCGGAAATAGATAAGGCCAAAGAGAAGGGTGACAGCCTGGGTGGCGTGTTTGAGCTGGTCGCTTTAGGCGTGCCCCCGGGACTGGGTAGCCATATCCAATGGGACAAACGCCTTGACGGACGGCTTGCTCAGGCGTTAATGAGCATACCGGCCATCAAAGGAGTGGAGATCGGTCTGGGTTTTGAGGCCAGCCGGAGGCCCGGTTCCAAGGTGCATGATGAGATCTGTTACCAGGCCGCCAGAGCCCCATGGCCCTTCTACCGACCCAGCAACAATGCCGGCGGGCTGGAGGGTGGAGTGAGCAATGGTGAGCCGCTGGTCATCAGAGCGGCGATGAAGCCGATATCAACGTTAAGGCTACCGTTGGGCTCGGTCGATATCGAGACCAAGGAGCCGTTTCTTGCCCATGTGGAGCGCGCTGACGTGTGCGCGGTGCCCGCGGCCTCGGTGGTAGGGGAGGCCATGCTTGCCCTGGAGTTGGCGGTGGCGGCCAGCGAGAAATTCGGCGGCGATTCTATTATCGAGGTGGAGAGGAATTATCAAG
Organism: Thermodesulfobacteriota bacterium; assembly: GCA_036446955.1. Lineage (GTDB taxonomy): Bacteria > Desulfobacterota > JAZFTZ01 > JAZFTZ01 > JAZFTZ01 > JAZFTZ01. The sequence continues at coordinate 13,368 of JAZFTZ010000099.1, read as the reverse complement.
GTTATCTCGCCTCCTTGAGCGAGAGTTAATGTCGATCTCGGACCGGAATATCGTGCTCTGCGGCTTCATGGGTGCAGGCAAAAGCGAAGTGGGACGCCTGCTGGCCGATGAGCTGTCCCGCCAGCTGGTGGATACCGATGCTTTGATTGAGGAGGAGGCGGGTTTAACAATAAGCGAAATCTTCCGCCGCTATGGAGAAAAACACTTCAGACAGTTAGAACGGTGTCAGCTGGTGATGCTTAAGGGGAAACGCCAGCTGGTGGTGGCCAGCGGAGGAGGTACCCTGGCTGATCCCGCCAACCTGGCCGACTTGCGAGCGGATGGGGTTATCTTTTATCTTAAGGCCGAATTCGCCAAACTGATGGAGCGGGTGGGCAAGGGCGGCACCCGGCCACTGATAAGCGGCGCAGGAAGCGAGCAGGTCTTACGTCGACTGCTTGAAGAGCGGGAGCGCATCTATTGCCAAGCCGATTTTGTAGTGGATACCTCCCATTTGCGGCCGGGAGAGGTCAGCGGGATGGTAATCAAACTTTTCAGCGATCTTACTTGAGGTAACTTTGTGGCAAAGGTAGTGGTACGGGTTAAAAGCGGTAGTTATCCAGTTATCACCGGTTCGGGCATCTTTGAGCGCTTGGGAAAGGCGATCCGTTATTACCTGGGCGGCGAAAGGCTCTGCTTGGTAACCGATTCCGGGGTGGAGAAATACTATTTGAAGATGGTTCAGGAGATGCTGGAAAAGGAGGGGTATCAGGTATTCCCTTTTGTGATAGCCGAAGGTGAGGGGAGCAAATCTTTAGCCACCGTCAACTCCGTTTACGATTTCCTCATCCTAAAGAGGATGGACCGGGCAAGCTCGCTGCTGGCCCTGGGTGGAGGTGTGGTGGGAGATTTGACCGGATTCGTGGCCGCCACCTATCTGAGGGGGGTAGCCTATGCTCAGGTCCCCACCAGTCTGGTGGCCCAGGTCGATGCCAGCCTAGGCGGCAAGACCGGGGTGAATCACAAGCTGGGGAAAAACCTGATCGGTGCCTTTTACCACCCCAAGGTGGTTTATACTGACGTTCAACTTCTAACCACCTTGCCTCGGCGGGATTTCCTGTCCGGGCTGGCTGAGGTGGTGAAATATGGGGCTATTTGGGACGAGGAGCTTTTTGCCTTCCTGGAGGGGAATTTGCCTCAGATCCTGGCCTACGACAAATCAGCGTTGCTTCGTATAGTAAATAGTTGCTGTGCCATCAAGGCCGAGATCGTAAAGCAGGATGAGAGGGAGGCCGGGCTTAGGGCCGTCTTAAATTTCGGCCATACCCTGGGCCACGCGCTGGAGACCATGACTGGTTACCAAGAATATAAGCACGGCGAGGCAACCTCCATGGGTATGGGCTTCGCTGCCCAGTTGTCTCAGACGTGCGGGCTGCTTTCCTCTGATGAAGTCAAGCGGCTTAAAACGCTGCTTACCAGGATCGGCCTATCAGTGGAGCTTCCTGACCTGCCCAGGAAGGATTATGTCCGATTGTTGGAACGAGACAAAAAGAGCCGGGCGGGCATGGTTGATTTCATCCTCATAGGCCCCCTGGGCAAGGCAACCATCCACCCCCTCAGCATAACCGAGATCTTCGCGGGCTGGAAAGGTTAGAGCTTGGGGAAGAACCCTTTTTAAGGGGTTTTCCCCGGAGAAGCTTTCCCCCCATAAAAGCCTTGACACACGGGGGTGGCAGTGATATTCTCCCGCCGAGTTGGACTGGCGTTAATTTCCAGGGGGCAAGGTATTGAGGGTAGTAAGCGGGTTGGTTCTTTATTGCTGAAAGCTGCCGCGGGCAGCTTTTCCTTTATTAGAGGGTTAGGATGAAGCTCCTGGTTATTCACGGTCCCAATCTCAATCTATTGGGCAGGAGAGAGCCGGAGGTTTACGGCCGAACGACCCTGGAGGAGATAAACGGGTGGCTCAAGGAATGGGGTAAACAGAAGGGCGTGCAGGTGGATGCCTTTCAATCAAACTCCGAGGGTGAGATAGTAAGCAAGATTCAACAAGCCGGAGATAAGCACCAGGCTTTGGTCATAAATCCAGGGGCTTACACGCACACCAGTGTTGCTATACGGGATGCAGCCGCGGCCTGCGGCCTGCCCGTGGTGGAGGTCCATCTGAGCAATATCTTCAGCCGCGAGGAGTATCGGCACCGTTCTTATCTCGCTGAGGTAGCCAGCGGCCAGATAGCCGGCTTCGGTCCTTTGAGCTATCTTCTCGGGCTAACTGCCGCCCACCGTCTGGCGAGCAAGGTTTGAAGGTGGAAGAGATTTTTTTACCAAGGCTCAAGAGGTTGCAGGCCAGGTTAGCTGAGTTGACCCTGGATGGAGTGCTGATCTCCAGCCTGGAGAACGTCAGGTATTTGTCCGGCTTTACCGGCAGCTCGGGTGTGCTAGTGCTTGGTCAGGAGGCAGGCCATTTCCTTACCGATTCCCGCTATACCACTCAGGCAGAGCAGGAGGTGGCTGGCCTTGAGATAACTGTGTTCAAAGATGAGCTGGAGGGGATTAAGGATATTATCAAGAAGATGGGGTTGGTTAGAGTCGGTTTCGAGCCCGAGGGGGTGAGCTACGGCCGGCACTCTGCCCTCAGCTCTTCTTTAGCTAAGCTTAAGCTGGTGCCGTTAAAAGAGGAACTGGGGAGCTTAAGGATTATCAAGGAGAAGGCGGAGATTGACTGTATTAAACAGGCTATCGCCATAGCGTCTAATAGTTTCGAACAGATACGGGGGCAGGTTAAACCAGGTGTCAGGGAGCGGGATATCGCCCTGGAGATGGAATATCTGATGCGAAAGCAAGGCAGCGGTCCTATCTCGTTTGAGTTGATTGTGGCTTCCGGGTGGCGTTCTGCTCTTCCTCATGGGGTAGCCAGCGAAAAGAAAATTGAGCCTGGGGAAATGGTTATCCTTGACTTTGGTGCGTCATTCAAGGGATACTTCTCTGACGAGACCCATAGCGCGGTAGTGCCGCCGGTCAGTGATAGGCATCGCCGGGTCTATAACGTGGTAAAAGAGGCCCACGACCTGGCGGTAGCCGCGGTTCGCCCCGGCGCCCGGTTCATAGATATAGACCAGGCAGCTCGAGGCCATATCGAAAGGGCGGGTTATGGCCAGTTTTTCGGCCATGGTTTGGGACACGGCTTGGGACTGGCGGTGCATGAACCCCCGGCTATTGCTCCCAACCGGGAGGGGGAGGCTGAGGAAGGGATGGTCTTCACTATCGAGCCGGGTATTTATATCCCCGGCTGGGCAGGGGTACGGCTGGAGGATGTGGTCTTGGTCACCGCTGATGGTTGCACGGTACTGACGGATACGGCTAAAGAACTTTGGATAGTATGATCGGGAGTAGTAGGTGATTCCAACTTCAGAGTTTCGCCGAGGGCTCCGAATCGAGCTTGAGCGCGAGCCCTATATTATTGTAGAATTCCAGCATGTTAAGCCCGGTAAAGGGGGTGCGTTTGTGCGCACCAAGCTGAAAAGCCTGCTGTCCGGCTATGTGATTGATAGGACATTTCGCTCCGGGGAAAAGGTGGAACGACCGGACCTGGAGCAGAAGAAGCTCCAATTCCTTTACCGCGAAGATGATCTTTATCATTTCATGGATATGAAAACTTATGAGCAGCTAACCCTTAATGCCGACCAGGTGGCTGACCGGGCCAATTTCCTGGCCGATAATCTGGAGGTTGGCGCGCTATTCTACCGAGGCCGCGCCATCGGTATTGACGTTCCTTTATTCGTAGAATTGGAGGTGATAGTCGCCGAGCCGGGCCTGCGCGGCGATACCGCCAGTGCGTCCACCAAGCCGGCCACCCTTTCTACCGGTGTTGTAGTTCAAGTTCCCTTATTTATTTCCGTGGGGGACAAACTCAAGATAGATACCAGGACTGGGTCGTACATCGAACGGGTGAAATAGAAGATGAATATAAGAGAGATCAAAGCGTTGATAAAGCTCATGCAGGGGACTGATGTTCGGGAATTGGAGCTGGTGAGGGACAAGAACAAGGTCAGGATAACCAGAGATGTTGCCTCGCCTCCCGTTTCTGATTCCCGGCGGGCAATGGCCGTGGAGACGGAACAAGATAAACAAAAGAATTACAAGACGGTCACTTCTCCTATGGTGGGGACCTTTTACCTGGCTACCTCGCCTGACGCTTCTCCTTTTGTGGAGGAAGGGAGTGTCATCAAAAAAGGCCAGATTATCTGCATCGTTGAGGCCATGAAATTGATGAACGATATCGAAGCGGAATTCGACGGCCGAATTGTCTCCATCCTGGTGGGAAACGCTCAGCCGGTAGAGTTTGGGGAGCCACTGTTCTTGATAGAGCCCCTGTGAGGTAACCGATGTTTCAGAAGGTCTTGATTGCCAATCGGGGAGAGATTGCCTTGCGGGCTATACGGGCCTGTAAGGAGATGGACATCAAGACGGTGGCGGTCTACTCCACTGCCGACGCCAACGCCATCCATGTCAAACTAGCCGATGAGAGCGTGTGCATCGGGCCGCCCGATGCCCGCCATAGCTATCTAAACATCGCTGCCATTCTCTCCGCCGTTGAGATTACCGATGCTGAGGCCATCTATCCGGGTTATGGGTTTCTGGCGGAAAGCCCGAACTTTGCTGAGGTTTGTGAGGAGTGTGGCATAAAATTTATCGGCCCTAAGCCGGAGGCGCTGGCCCTCATGGGGGATAAGATTAAGGCACGGGAGATCATGAGAGGCGTTAATATCCCCCTTTTGCCAGGCAGTGAAAAAGAGGTTGAGAAGGAAACCGAGGCCAGGAAATTGGCAGCCGATATCGGCTATCCGGTAATAGTTAAGGCCGCGGCCGGGGGCGGCGGTAAGGGGATGAAGGTGGTTCACTCTCCGGTGGCCCTGACCAGTGCTTTACTTATGGCCCAGACGGAAGCGGCCCATACCTTTGGCGACCACCGGGTCTATCTGGAAAAGTATTTGGACAAGCACAGACATATAGAGATTCAGATTCTGGCGGACAATTGGGGTAATATGGTGCATCTGGGCGAGCGGGACTGTTCCATCCAGAGGCGCCATCAGAAATTGCTGGAGGAGTCTCCCTGCCCGGGGGTAGTGGATGAAGCACTCCGGCAGGATATGGGCCAGGCAGCCCTGACGGCCGCCAAGGCGGTAAACTATTCCAATGCGGGCACAGTGGAATTCTTGGTGGATGCGAAAAGGAATTTCTACTTCAGTGAGATGAACACCCGCATCCAGGTGGAACATGGCATTACCGAAATGACCACCGGGGTGGATCTGGTAAAGTCTCAGATTGAATTGGCTTTTGGTCAGAACTTGACCCTGGATCAGGATAGTATCCAGCTGCGCGGACATGCCATGGAATGCCGCATTTACGCGGAAGACCCGGAGACCTTCGCCCCTTGCTCAGGAGTGATTACCGCCTACCACGCCCCGGGCGGCCTGGGAGTAAGGGTGGATTCGGCCGCTTATGAGAGGTATTGCATCTCTCCTTATTACGATCCCCTGGTGGCCAAACTCATTGTCCACGCGGATGACCGTCTGAGCGCTATCAAGCGTATGCAGCGGGCGCTGGAGGAATATATTATCGAAGGGGTTAGCACCCTGATCCCCTTTCACCTGAAGATATTGAAAGACGAGAGCTTTCTGCGGGGCGATTTCTACACACAGCTGTTAGACAAGTATTTTACCTCTTGACGATTGTGCCATTATACTGTGCAGACCTGGCGAGTAGTGAAAACTGGATATCACTCCGGCTATTATAACATGGCCGTGGATGAGGCCATCTTTCTGGGTTTGAAGGCAGGCAAATCTCCCCCTACGCTGAGAATCTATGGCTTTAACCCGCCCTGTCTTTCCCTGGGTTTCTCTCAGAGAATAAGGAGGGAAATTAATTTGGAGTCCTGTGCCCGGCTGGGTATCGAGGTGGTACGGCGGCCTACCGGCGGGCGAGCAGTTCTCCACTGGGGGGATTTGACCTATTCAGTGATAGCTGAGGCCAACGGCGGGGTTTTTTCCTCCCATCTATTGGATACTTACCGCAAGATATCGGCCTGCATCGCCTGGGCGCTTGATTGCGTCAACGTGCCCGCCCAGTTGGTTTCAGGTAATGAGCGGGCGCGCAAGCTTAGTTCGGCCAACTGTTTTTCCTCCCCCTCTATCTACGAGGTTACCGTGGGCGGCAAGAAGATCGCCGGCAGCGCCCAAAAAAGGGAGCGCGCCTTCTTTTTGCAGCATGGTTCAATCTTGATCGACCTTCCGGCAAAACCGCTTAAGGAGATTTTTCAGGGTCGGTCTGAACCAGGCGAGCGATTTTCCCATATTACCAGCATAAATGAGCACTGCGGCGCCAAGGTTGACTTCCCTACTTTTCAAGAGGCATTAATCAAGGGATTTCAGCAGGTCTTGGATATTGAACTGGAGCAGTGCGGCCTGACTGACGATGAGCAGGCCAGGGCCAGCCGTCTGATAAGGGAGCGTTATCAGTTACCGGAGTGGAACTTTCGCCACTAGCCTGACGTTTAGGTTTGGCTAATAAGACTTCAATTTGGAGGAGACAGTTTTGTTAACAAGAAGGATATTGCTGCTAGTACTGAGTTTGGTTTTGCTGATATTCCCCCTGCCGGGTGGCGCTAGCGGTTTGGAGGGGAAAAAGGTCAAGGTTGGCGTACTCCCCATAGCCGACTTCCTGCCCGTTTTTGCCGCGGTTGAAAAGGGATATTTTAAAGCCGAAGGCCTTAAAGTCCAGATTGTGCCCATGGCTGGAGGAGCCACTATCCTGCCCGCGCTAGCCGGCGGCTCTCTGCAAATCGGGACCAGCAACGTAATCTCGATCATGCTGGCCGCGCAGCAGGGATTCGATTTTAAGATAATTGCCGACTGTGTGTATGTCTCCCCGGGCCAATCGGGCATATTCGTCAGGAGGGACTCGGGCATAACTTCCCTGAATCAGTTGGCCGGAAAGAGCTGGGCGGTCAATACCACCCGGGGGATCCTGTGGTTGTACGTGCGGGAGCTCCTTTCGATGAATGGCATTGACTCGGCCGGGATTACATTTGTAGAGATCCCCTTTCCTAAAATGGCCGCGCCTTTGTTGACCGGACAGGTGGACGTGGTAAGTCCGCCGGAACCTTTCAACACCATCCTGAAGGCTAATCCAGAGATAAGGTACCTGGGCGAGGTCTTCACTCGGGTAAACCCGGGCGGCATTGTAGCACCCTTTATCGCCCGGATGAAGTGGATAGAGGCGAACAGCGGTACGGTTGAGGGGTTTGCCCGCGCCTTGGCAAAAGGGGTGGATTATTCAAATGCTCATAGGGACGAGGTCCGGCTGATGGCTACCCGGCACACCAGGCTGAAAGCGCCTTTAGCGAGAAAGATAAAACTGGCCATCTGGAAGAACCGGGTGGACATCAACGCGCTGCAATGGACTGCCAACCTGATGACTAAACACAAGCTTATCAACAAGAGGATAGATGTGGAAGAGCTGGTATACAGGACTGCCAGGTAGATGTTATTGGAATAGTCCACTGTCATATTTATAGCTATAATCATCCAGCGCCGGCCTAAAGAGTCCGTTTGCGCCGGGTCGCAAAAAGAGGTGGGTGAAGATGGAATATTCGGTGGTAGGCAAGCGGCTTCCTCAGATCGACGCAGTAGGTAAGGCCACTGGTCAGGCCGCGTTCTGTGCCGATATGAGTTTTCCCGGGGTGTTGGTGGGAATGATCTTGCGCAGCGTCCACCCGCATGCCCGTATCCTGAACATCGATACCTCCCGGGCATTGAAATTGCCCGGGGTGCGGGCGGTGGTTACCGGCAAGGATACCGCGGGCATAACTTACGGATTCTATACCCCTAAGCCGATCAACGATGAGTACGGTATTGCCGTTGACAAGGTGCGTTATCTGGGAGAGCAGGTGGCGGCCGTGGCCGCGGTAGATGAAGATAGCGCGGCCACCGCCCTGGAACTTATCCAGGTGGAGTACCAGCCCCTGCCCGCGGTCTTCGACCCTGAGCAGGCCATGCAATCTGACGCACCCCTCATCCATGATGGGAAACCGAATGTCAGCCTGGAGGTCAATTTCGCCGCCGGAGATGTGGAAAAGGCCTTTGCTCAATCGGACCACTTGTTCGAGGACGAGTATATAACCCAGGCGGTATGCACCAGCCCGATGGAATCCCATGCCGCGCTGGCCAGTTACGATGATTCCGGCAAGCTGACCATATGGTGCACCACCCAGTCACCTCACTATGTTAGAGAGGCGCTGGCCAGCACCCTTCAGATGCCCCTGGGTAAGATCAGGGTTATAAAGCCTATGGTCGGCGGCGGCTTCGGCGGCAAGCGGGAGATGTTGGGCCTGGACTTTTGTGCCAGTCTGTTGGCCAAGAAGACCAGGCGACCGGTAAAGGTCGTTCACTCCCGGGAGGAGGAATTTCAGTCCGGCCGGCGGCGCCACGCCATGGTGGTCAACATTAAGACCGGTGTCAACAAGGACGGCGGACTCACGGCCAAGGAATGCCGGGTAGTGGCCGACGGTGGTGCCTACAACGGCCATGGGCCCCAGATAGTGGCCGCCTGTGTCTCCTGGTTAACGCTGGTTTATCGTCTGGAGAACTTTCGCTTTAAGGGTTATCACGTTTACACCAATAAGCCGGTGGCCTCGGCCATGCGAGGTTTTGGCAATACCCAGGTGCGCTTTGCCGATGACTGCCAGTTGGATAGGATCGCCAACGAGCTGGGGATGGACCCCCTGGAGATCAGGCTCAAGAACTGCCGGGGGCCGAATGAAGTCACCGTGCAGGGGGCCAAGATAACCAGCTGTGGTCTAAAGGAGTGTTTGCAGCGTGTAGCCGATGACGTCGATTTCAAGAGCAAGTGGGGCAAGATGCCGCGCTTAAGAGGGATAGGCCTTTCCTGTGCGGCTTACGTGAGCGGCACTAAGACCTTCTATCCTCACGATTCCTCGGCCGCGTTTATCCAGGTTATGGAAGATGGCCGGGTGAGCCTGCTGACCGGCGCGGCCGACATCGGCCAGGGTTCCAATACCACCCTGGCCCAAATTGCCGCCGAGGAGCTGGGGATCGCGTTGGAGGATATCACGGTTATTGCCGCGGACACTGATGTCACGCCCATGGACCCGGGCACTTGCGCCAGCCGGATTACCTTCATCGCTGGTAATGCAGTCAGGATAGCGGCTCAGGATGCAAAAAAACAGCTGGCGGAATTGGCCGGGGAGGAGTTGGAGGCCCGGCCCGAGGATATGGAGTTCAAGGACCGGCGGATATACGTGCGCGGCACACCGGAACGGGCGCTGGATTTTGCCGAGGTGGTTAAGGGAGGCCTGTACTCCAAAAAGGGGATGCCCGTTTTGGGCCGGGGCTATTATAATCCCCCTTCGGAATTTCCCAGCTTCAAGAGCGGCCGGGGAAACCGTTCGCCTGCTTACGGTTTCGGCGCCCAGGCGTTCGAGGTGGAGATTGACCCTGATACCGGCTGGGTCAAGATTATCCGAGCGGCGGCGGCTCAGGACTGCGGCCGGGCCATCAACCCGATGGCTGTAGAAGGCCAGATAGAGGGTTCCATCTCCATGGGTATGGGTCAGGCCGTCTATGAGGAACTTTTCTATGACAATGGCCAGACATTAAACTCGTCGCTGGCCGAGTACAGAATGGTTACCGCCCCGGACGTTCCCCAGATTTCCACTCACATAGTAGAGACTATTGATCCGGAAGGGCCCTTCGGTGCCAAGGGAATAAGCGAGATGCCCGTGGTGCCCACCAGTCCCGCCATCGCCAACGCGGTATACGATGCCATCGGTGTCCAGATAAAGAGTCTGCCCATAACGCCGGGAAAGATCCTGGCTGCGCTTGATAAACGTTAAATTTAACGGGGGTAGGTCAAGAATGATGTCCAAAGAAGTAGCCCGGCAGGTCCTGGCTGCCTTGAAATCAGCCGGTATCGACTTCGTGGCTTTCTTGCCTGATACGGCTCTTATTGAGCTGGACAGGATGGTGGCGGATGACCCCGACCTTATAAGCGTTCCAGTGGCCAATGAAGGTGACGGCATCGCCGCTTGCGGGGGCGCCTGGCTGGGAGGGAAGCGGCCGGCGATGATAATGGAGAACGCCGGCCTCTTTTTGGCCACCTATGCCTTGATGAGAAGTAGCATATCCTTTGGCTTCCCGGTCCTGCTGGTTATGAGTTATCGGGGCGAGTTCAAAGAGGCGCGCTGGTTTTCCGTTCCCAACGGCTGGGCGAGCGAGCCGTTGTTAAAAGCGTTGCGCATTCCCTATGCGGTTGTTCGCCGCCGGGCTGAGATAGCGGCCGCGATAGAGAATGTGCAAAGCTCGTTGAGCTCTCAACAATATCCAGCCGGTATCTTGTTCGGGGGGGAGACCATATGGTAAGGCGCTACGACTGTTTACAGTCCCTTGTCAAGCGGCTGGATAATGAGCTGGTGGTGACTACCCTGGGGGGCACTGCTCACGAGTGGGGTAGCTTAAGTGGTCGAGATGAAGACTTATACCTGATGGGCATGGGCCTGGTCACCGCCACCGGCCTGGGTTTAGCCCTGGCCCTGCCCGGGCGCAAGGTACTGGTTCTGGAGAGCGATGGCAGCATGCTTATGAATCCCAGCATCTTCAGCGCGCTGGCAAACAAAAAGCCCAAGAACCTGGTGGTAATTTGTTTCGATAACCAGTGTTACAACGCGGTGGGAGGTTTCCCCACAGCTACAGCTTCGGTGGCCGACATCGCCGCCATGGCCCAGGCCGCGGGTCTATCTCTGGCATCCACGGTCAGCAGCTTGGATGATTTTGACCGGGAGATCATCGCCGCGCTCAAGCAAGACGGCCCTCGAGTTATCGTGGTCAAGACGGATAGGTGGAATGCGCCGGTACCGACCCTTGATATTGACGGCCAAGAGAACAAATACCGTTTCGCCCGCCATATAGAGAAGAGCGAGGGGATTAAGATATTCTCCGCGATGAAATAATAAGCCGCCTGCCTTTCGGCCCGCACTTTCCAGGAGATAAGGGGTTGATGGAATGAGTTATTCTGTGGTTGGAAAAAGGTTGCCTTTGATTGACTCGGTTACGAAGGCGACCGGACAGGCTAAATTCACCGCTGACTTGTCCTTGCCCGGCATGCTTATCGGTAAGCTGCTGCGGAGCCCCCACCCCCATGCCCGCATCTTAAATATAGATGTAAGCTCGGCTCAAAAGTTGACCGCGGTAAGGGCGGTTGTCACCGGCAAGGATACCGCGGGCAAGACCTATGGCAGCGGGGCCGCGTTTTGTGATGAACAGGCGCTGGCCGTTGATAAGGTTCGTTTTGTGGGCGATGAGGTGGCCGCGGTGGCTGCCGTTGATGAGGATAGCGCGCTGGAGGCATTGAGCTTAATAAAGGTGGATTATGAGCCTTTGCCGGCAGTGTTTGATCCTGAAGAGGCGATGAAGCCCGGTGCACCCAGTATTCACCAGGTTGAGAACAACGTCAGTCTGAACTGTAACTTCAATTACGGGCAGGTGGATGAGGCCTTTAGCCTATCCGAGCGGGTGTTTGAGGATGAATTCAATACCCAAGGGGTTGCCCATTGCCCGCTGGAGACGCGGGCCGCGCTGGCCAGCGCGGATTCCTCAGGAAAGGTTACCATATGGACTTCGACCCAAGGGCCTAATTACGTGCGCCGGGATCTGGCCATAACATTGGATATACCCCTGGGCCAGGTCCGGGTGATAAAGCCTTTTGTAGGGGGCGGGTTTGGCGGCAAGCGGGAGATGCTGGCGCTGGAGTTTTGTGCCGCGCTCCTCTCCAAGAAGACCAGCCGGCCAGTTAAAATCGCCTACCATAGAGAAGAGGAGTTTAGCGCTACCCGCCGGCGCCACCCGATGACGCTTTACATAAGAACCGGGATGAAAAAAGATGGCACCATCCTGGCTAAGGACTGCCGGGTAGTCGCCGACGGAGGCGCCTATAATGGCCGAGGCCCTCAGATCGTCGCTGCCGGGGTGAGCTGGCTCAACCTGGTTTACCGCTTCCAAAACTGCCGCTACCAGGGATTCCATGTTTATACCAACAAGGAGCCGTCTTCGTCCATGCGCGGTTTCGGCAACACTCAAGTGCGTTTTGCCGATGACTGTCAGATGGAAAAGATCGCTACCGAGTTGGGAATAGACCCGGTGGAGCTCAGGCTTAAGAACGCGCGTCAGGCCGGGGATGTCAGCCCCCAGGGCGCCCGCGTAACCAGTTGCGGCTTGAGTGAGTGTCTTCGCCAGGTGGCCCAACATAGTCAGTTCAAGAGTAAATGGGGCAAGCTGCCTCGCTATCGGGGTATCGGCGTGGCCTGTGCCGCCTACGTGAGTGGGTCTAAGCAGTTCTTCCCGCATGATTCCTCCTCCGCGTTTGTGCAGCTTATCGAGGACGGGACGGTCTGCTTGCTCACCGGCGCCTCAGATATCGGCCAGGGTTCCAACACGGTCCTGGCCCAGATAGCGGCTGAGGAGTTAGGGATAGGACTTAATGACATGACCGTCATCAGCGCGGATACCGATGTGACCCCGTTGGATTTGGGCAGCTATGCCAGCCGGGTCACCTTTATCGCTGGAAACGCGGTCAAAGCGGCCGCCGCGGACGCCAAAAAACAGCTCTTGGAGGTGGCCGCGGAAAAACTGGAGGCCAGCCCCCAAGACCTGGAGATTAAAGACCACCGGATATATGTCAAAGGCAGTCCGGATAAGGGAATCAGTTTCAAGGAGATGGTCCGGGCCAGCCTGTATTCTGAGCGGGGTATGCCGATTTTGGGCCGGGGATATTATAATCCTCCCTCGGAGTTTCCCGATTTTAAGACCGGTATAGGGAACCGCTCCCCGACGTATAGCTTTGGCGCACAGGTGGCCGAGGTGGAGGTAAACCCGGAGACGGGCCAGGTCAAGGTTATAAGAATAACCGCGGCCCAGGATTGCGGCTTCGCCTTAAACCCCATGTCGGTAGAGGGCCAGATAGAGGGCTCGCTCCAGATGGGCTTGGGCCAAGCCTTTTACGAGGACCTCAAATACGATAAGGGCGACCTGCTGACACCCTCTTTTATCGAATACAGGATGGCCACCGCCCTGGATATGCCTGAGATCCAGTGTTACCTGGTCGAGAGTATTGACCCGGAAGGGCCCTTCGGCGCTAAAGGTATCAGCGAGATGCCCCAAGTCCCTACCTCACCCGCCATCGTCAACGCCATCTACAACGCCATCGGCGTGCAGATAAAAAACCTGCCCGTAACCCCGGCAAAAATCCTGGCCGCTCTGGAGAAGGGGAAATAGTTGTGTGTGGGGGAAACCCTTTAAAAAGGGTTCTCCCCCACACCCC
>JAZFTZ010000098.1:0-11063 GCA_036446955.1 Thermodesulfobacteriota bacterium | reverse complement strand
GTTGCCGTTGGGGTTAGTAACTGAATCTATAGGTGAACCAAGTTGAAGTTCAACTTCTCCTCTCGTTGAACCCACCCGAAAAGCTCCCAGGTTAGGGTCATCGCTGCCACTCAGAGCCATGCCAACCGAGCAACCAGTGGTCAATAGAAGCAGAAGAATCAGGTATTTCATGGTGTGCCCTCCCTTTTATTTTTTCCTTCTTCAGGTCTCTCAAATATCAAGGCACCTCAGAGATGTCAACTTAAATCGTGGCCCTGAGCCATTATAAGAACAACTTCTGATATCGGATATTATGTTACCTTGGCTCTGCATAAGCCCCTAAACCCTCTCTTAACTAGTACACCCTCTTTCGCCTAAGTGAATGTAATTTATATTAATCGGTAGCTAACTAATTATGATTATGTAATTTATTATCTCATTACCGGGAAAATATTTTGCTATTGACTGCTGTCGGGAACGATGCTAGTTTAATTCGACTCTTTGACACGGGGGTAAGATGACCGGGGTCGAGCTTATCCTGCTGGTTAGTGCTTCTGTTTTGATAGGCGGCCTGGGCGCGCTGCTGGGCATTGGCGGAGGTGTCTTGCTGGTGCCTGTTTTGGCCCTGTTTTTTAATGTACCTATGCATATAGCTATTGGCGCAGGCTTGATAGCGGTAATCGGCTCCTCATGCGCGGCTTCCAGTGTATATGTAGGCCGGGGAATGGCTAATGTTTCACTGGCGCTAACCCTTGAGATAGCTACTACCTTGGGCGCGTTAACCGGTGGGATCATGGCCGGTTTAATCAGTGGCAAGGCATTAAGCCTGTTTTTTGGCTTGATGATGCTGTACGTGGCCTATCATATGGGCAGAGGGGGTTTAAAAAGGACGGTCAGTCCTCAAGAGACAAAGGAATGGACTGGGACCAGGCGTATTTTCAGTTTAGGCTTAGCGGTCTCCTATCTTGCTGGCAACATCTCTGGACTGTTGGGTATCGGAGGCGGGGTAATAAAGCTACCGGCCATGTACTTGATAATGAGGGTCCCTTTTCGGATAGCCGCGGCTACCAGCAGCTTGATGGTAGGAACCACTGCTGCAGCCAGTGCCTTTATATACTATGCGCGCGGGGATATGGACCTGGGTATAGCCGGCCCCGCGGCGCTGGGAACATTCCTGGGAGCCCTGGTCGGGGCTCGGCTTTTGGTGCGATTTCGGGTTAGCCACCTGACCCTACTCTTCAGCCTGGTAATGCTGTACATTGCTTTGAGAATGATTGGTAAAGGTTTAGGACTTTAGCTGTTATGAGGCCAGCGAGCACCGGACTTAACTCACATATCGCCCGTATACTTAAGCTGGGCGCCTACTCTGCGGCCAGCTTGATCTTGGTCGGAGTTATGGCCCTGGTTATGACAAGCGACAGTGGGTTTATGCCCGGGACCGGCATCGCCCCGCAGTTGAGTCTGGTGTTTAAACAGGCTTGGCCACTGATCTTGATTAACTTGGGGGTCTTGATTCTGATGATGACGCCCATAGCCTGGGTGTTGGCAGCGGCCATCTTCTTTGCTAAAAGGAAGGATGTCAAGCTGGCACTGGTATCGGCAGCAGTGTTTGGGGTTCTCCTGTTTGCCATCGTCTTCGGGCTGAAATAATTCTCGCCAGTATAATTAATAAACTCAGTAGAATAGATAGTTAGCATCTGATATATAATGTAGTTTATTAATAACATAAGTTGTCAGTTGACAGGAGCAGCATGACTAGTTTAAACTTTCTAGAGAGCTGAAATTAAACTAGGACTAAGGTATGGGCCAAAATATGCATATGAAGGCCACCATGTCAGAGGAAGCATTTCTGGGTCTGATGCTAAGCAGTATAGAGGTCTACAAAAGGGAGTGTCTCGGCCTGTTGCTGGGTTATCGGATGAAAGAGGGTTTTGTCATAGAGTATGCTATCCCTTATCAAGCGGCCGAGAGGGGCCATGGAGTGGTGGATGTTCTCAATAAATACCACCGCCGTTTGCAAACCGCGTTGGCCGCGTTGCAGAAGTGGGATTTGATAGGCGACTTTCATTCTCATCCGCAATATAGAAATGCTAAGGGGAATGTAAGCCCCAGCAAGGAGGACATAAGAGACATCCAAAAGAACAGTATATTTATCATCGTGGCCATAAACGACAGGAAAAAGCGCCAGCACTTCGAGATGAACAAGGACGGCACCATTTCCGGGGTGCTCGGCGAGCACCATATCAAGATCGCTTGTTTTTGCAAGGAGAAGGAGAATAGCATCCACCCGGTGCACTTAACTTGCCAATTTGCCACCGGACTGTACGCTGACTAGCCGGAGATTCAATAACGGGAAAAATCCCTGTCAATCAGCCAGCTTTCGTAATGGTCCTCAGGGACCTGGCTCACGAAGCGAGAGAGGGTTTGTAGCACCGCCCGGCGGCTCCCATCCTGGGCAAAGATGGGGTGACAAAGATAAAGCTCCTCTTTCGCCCGGGTGGCAGCCACATAAAAGAGCCGGCGCTCCTCCTCACTCGACTCCTCCTGGATGCTTCTAATGGAGGGAAATTTTCCTTCGGTTAGCCAGATGATGAAGACCACCGGCCACTCCAACCCCTTGGCCTGGTGGACTGAACTTAACGTAACCTGTTCATCCTCGGGCCCGCCAGCGATAGGATGCTCAGCCTCGATATTAATCAGCAAGGCAAGCTCAGACAAAAACCGCGCCAGCGAGTTGTAGCGGAGGGCAAAATTGGCCAACTGGCGGATATCCTCGGTTCTGGCCATATAGTTAGGATAGGTCACTATAAGGTACTCTTTGTACCAGCCTTCCAGGATATGTTCAATCATATCCCCGGGCGACTGATCCCCTTTTTGCTCCAACTCGGCCACCAGTTCCCTGAACGCCTGGAAATCTCCCTTAGCCCGGCTGGGGACCTGGCTAACGACCTTCTCATCCTTCAACGCCTCCAACGGGTTAGCTCGGCCCTTAATAAACCGCCAGGTTTTTTCTGCGGTTGCGTTACCAATATGAGGAATAAGTTTAATGGTCCTTTTCCAGGAGAGTTCATCCAACGGGTTATAAACCAGCCTCAAATAGGCGAGCACGTCCTTTAAGTGAGCTTGTTCGAAGAACTTCAGGCCCGACCTCACCGCATAGGGTATTTCCCGCCTGGTCAGCTCCAGTTGTAACTCCATGCAATGATAATGAGAGCGGTACAGCACGGCTACTTCCTTTAGGTCCCGTCCCTCATCCCTGACCTCTAAGATCCTCTGGGCAACGAATTCCGCCTGCTCAAAGACGTTCTGCAGCGCCACCTTGGCCGGCTTACTGCCCGGCTTGTTAATGGCCTTCAGCTCCTTGGGAAACTGCCGACGGTTAAACGAGATACTGGCATTGGCCAGATTGAGGATCTCAGGTGTGCTGCGGTAGTTAATGGTTAATTTGTACACCCGGGCATCGGGATAACGCTTGGGGAATTCAATGATGTTGACGAAATTGGCGCCCCGGAAGGAATAGATGCTTTGCGCATCATCTCCCACTACCATGAGATTGCCGTGGGCGCCGGCCATGCGGTCCACTATCTCCGCCTGAATAAGATTGGTGTCTTGATATTCATCCACCAAAACATGCTGAAACCTGCGGCTGTAACTTTCACCGACCTCGGGAAATTCAGCGAGAAGTCTCTTCCAGTTCAACAACAGATCATCGAAGTCCACCAGGTTTGCTTCTTTCTTCTTCCTCTGATAATGCCTGCCCAGCTCCTCTATCTCGGCTATGAGAAATAGAAAGAAAGGATACTTTGCCTCAACGATAGTCCTGATGCCCTTCTCGGTGTTTGCCGCCAAGCTTAATATATCAGCTAATACATTTCCTTTGGGAAACCTCCTTTCCTTAGCGTTGAACTTCAGCTGGGCGCGGCAGCTATCCAGCATGGTCTTACTATCCTCTCGATCCAAGATGGCATAATTGGAACCGTAACCAAGCAGCCCGGCATGGCGGCGCATAATAGCATTGCCCACGTGATGAAAGGTGCCTCCCCAGACCCTTTTGGCATCCCCCTTGATGAGAAGTTCCACCCGGTGAAGCATCTCCCGGGCCGCTTTGTTAGTAAAGGTAAGCAGCAAGATGGAGGATGGATCCACCCCCGACTCGATCAACCGGGCCACCCGATAGGTGATGGTCCTGGTCTTGCCGCTGCCCGCGCCCGCGATCACCAGAATGGGCCCGGGGCCGGCCATAACCACTTCCAACTGCTCAGGATTGAGCTCTCTTTCGTAGTCCACCGAGTATGATCTTGCTCTCAAATCGGTGCTGAGATGATATTCGCGCATTTAATCTTCGTCCGTATCCAAAGTGCTGGCCCGAACCAGGGCCTGATCTCCAAACCGCTCCCTGATCTTATCCAGGGCCTGCTCCGCCCTACTCCACCTCCCCGTCCTCCCGGGAAATAAGCAAAGCTGCTCCGGCTGGGAAAATATCAATCCCGTCAGGCTAACACCAATGAGCCTTACCTTTTTCCCGCTAAGCTCCACCCGATTTAACTGCTTTATCGCCTCGGGATAAATATCCTGAACTCGATCAGTCGCCTCCGGCAAAGGACCTCGGCGGGTAACGGTAGTAAAGTTGCCAAACCGCACTTTCACCACCACCGTGCCTCCCTTGCACGCTATAGCCCGGGCGCGCCGAACCACCCGCTCACACTGTTTTATTATAACTTTTTTCAACGCCTCAGCATCGTCCAAATCCCGGGCAAACGTTTCTTCCTGACCAATCGATTTGGGCAGACCCTCAGGCTTAACCGGCTCCCCATCAATACCATGGGCCAGTTCAAACAACCTCAACCCGGCTTTGCCAAACCGGGCCTGAAGCTCGCCCACAGGCCGCCGGCTAAGCTCGCTAATGGTCCTGATACCCATGTCTTTAAGTCTGCCTCCGGTAACTTTGCCCACCCCCCAAATTTTGGAAACCGGCAAATCCCTCAAGAATGACTCCACCTCATTGGGCTCAACAACTACCAGGCCATCCGGCTTCCTTAGGTCTGAGGCGAGCTTAGCCAGAAACTTGTTCGCCGCCACCCCCGCGGAGGCAGTAAGCTTTACTTCCTCCTTTATCTGCTTCTTTGCTGCCTTGGCTATCTCTACCGCCGGACCGAAGACTCGTTCTGAACCAGTGACATCCAGGAATGACTCATCCAAGGCTATCTGCTCCACCAGCGGTGTAAACCGATTCAATATCAATGAAATAACTTGGGAAACTTGATGATACTTCTCCATATTTGTGGCCAGGAAGACGGCATCGGGGCAAAGTACTCTGGCCTTAGATACGGGCATGGCTGAGTGAACACCAAACTTGCGCGCTTCGTACGAGGCCGCGGCCACCACCCCTCTAGCCTCTGGATGGCCGCCGACGATTACCGGTCGGCCCCTTAAGGCGGGATTATCCCTCTGCTCCACCGAGGCATAGAAGGCATCCATATCCAGGTGGATAATCTTTCTCACCCTTGCTACGGTTGAGGAGACCATCAACTCAGGTATCCGCCCTCCCAAGCAGACGTCGCGGCCCGAGTGTATAACCCTAACAGACCTTTTTTGTACCGGGGTGGAGGGGGCTTAAATCCCTTGAGCCGCTCCTGGATAATCCCGGTCGCCTGTCGCGCTGATACCCGTCGGCCTCTCTCGCCCACCAGATCAACTATCCCTCGGTTCAAGTCCAACAGGATAAGGTCTCCATCTCTGACCACCGCCAACGGGCCTCCCTGAGCAGCCTCGGGCGATACGTGGCCTATACACAGGCCTTTGCTGGCTCCGGAGAAACGGCCATCGGTTACCAGGGCAACCGAGGTAGAAAGCTTGTTATCCGAAGCCAACCCCTCGGTTACGTAAAACTGTTCGGGCATGCCGTTGGCTCGAGGACCCTCAAACCTGATGACCACGACATCACCGGGCTTGATTTTGCCGGCGAATATGGCCTCCACCGCATCCCGCTGGCTGTCAAATACCTTGGCCCGGCCCAGGAAGCGATGCATCTTGGCCGGCACCGCGCTCCTTTTAGCCACCGCGCCCTCCGGGGCCAGGTTGCCCTTGAGGATGGCAATGGCTCCCTTTTTGGATATCGGACGGCTCACCGGCCTTATGATGTCAGCTAACGAGAGGCCGAACTTGGCCAACAGCCGGGGCATTTTTTGAAAGTATCCCTCTTTTTCCAGTTGGGCCAGGTTGGCCGCTAAAGTCTTGCCGGTAACTGTGAGGGCATCCAGGTGGAGGTAATCCTTGAGCTCCCTGAATACTGCATAAGCCCCCCCTGCCCTCCATAAAAGGTCATCGGGATAGGCGCCCGAGGGATAGAGATTCAGGATGAAGGGAACGGCATCGCTTATCTTTTTTATTCGATCGTAGGATAGAGTGAGCCCGGCCTCATGGGCCAGCGCGGGCAAATGAAGCAAGGCGTTAGTAGACCCTCCGCTGGCGGCCAGCACGGTGACGGCATTCTCCAACGCCTTATCAGTAACGATCTGGCTTGGCCTGATGCCTTTGTTGAGGATAGCCATTATCTGCTGCCCGGCTTGCCGTGCCTGCCGCCGTTGCAGGAAACAGCGAGCCGGCAAAAGCGCGCTAGCTGGTAGTGCCAGCCCCAGGGCCTCGGAAAGCAGCTGCATGGTACCCGCGGTGCCGAAAAAGGCGCAGGCCCCCTCGGTGGGACAAGCATGCTCCTTTAAGAACTCGTACTCCTCCTTTTGAATCTCCCCCCGTCTTAACTTGGCGTAGGAGGTGGCCACCATATCCAGGGTGTACCACTCGGGACCGGACTCCATAACCCCGGCGGGAAGTAGCACTGCGGGTAGGTCCAGCCTCAGTGCGGCCATAAGATGCGCCGGCACTGCCTTATCGCACCCGGAGATAAATACGCAGCCGTCGAAGTGGCCGCCCCGGGCGTGCATCTCCGCGGCCATGGCAATGACCTCTCGGGAGGGCAGTGAGTAGCTCATCGCGTCGGTCCCTTGCAAGATGCCGTCACATAGATCGGTGCAGCTGTACCGGGCCGGCCGGCCGCCTGATTCAGTCACGCCGTCCTTTACATCTTGAGCCAAATCATCCAGATAAGTACTGCAGGGCATCGATTCTCCGCCCACGGTCTCTATGAGAATCAATGGCTTTCTCAGGTCCTCCTTGGACCAACCACAAGCCAGGCGCAAAGGGTCGATCTCGGGATTGATCCCTCTCATCCTCTGACTAATCCGTCTCATAGTCGCCCCCTAGGTTTCAATCAATATAACCCTGGCCGGAGCGCCATCGCCCCCACCGATCTTCAAAGGCAGGCAAATAAGCTGGTATGATCCGGGAGGGACCTGGCTCAGGTTCAGCCCCTCTATCACCACGATACCATTTCGCAAAAGCTGGTGGTGGACCGCGTGGTCCTGGCTGTCGAACCTTTCAATAGAAAGATAATCTATACCCACCACTTTTATCCCGGTCTGCACCAGATAGCGGGCTGCCTCCAGAGTCAGGTGGATGTATTCCCGGCTGAACTCGGCCGACTTCCACAGGTTGGAATTGGAGGTCTTGAACAATATCCTTTGCTCCCCTTTAAGACCCACGGCTTCCAGTTCATCCCGGCCGATAGCCTGCCGGCCTTTTATCTCCACCACCCAGGCCGGGCCGACCAACGACTCCAGGGGAAGCAGGTCCACCGTCAGCCCGTCGGGCTCGAAATGATAAGGGGCATCAACGTGAGTGCCGGTGTGGGTCCCAAGCGTGATGGAGGAAACATTGCACTCGTCTCCCCTAGCAAGAGATTGGCTGGGAGAAATGGTCACCGGGGAGTTGTCAGGCCAGCTGGGCAGGTCTTTGCCGACAGTAACGCTTATATCGTATATCTTCATCTGCCCTCCTTCTCAATCCGTTGAAAAATGGAATAGGCTTCCTCTTTTCGGGGAAGTCCGCTAATCGCGCCCTGCGCGCTGATCTTCAGACCAGCCACTATGTTAGCCAGTAGCCCTGCTCGAAAGGGGTCAAGCCCGCTGGCCAGGCCATGTAAGAAAGCGCCGTTGAAAGCATCTCCCGCGCCGGTGGTATCCACGATGGCGCCGGGGTAAGGGGCGATATCCACCATCTTGCCATCCCAGCCCACGGTGGAACCACCCGGCCCCTTTTTCACCGCCACCATCTTGGCACCCTTCTTCCAGAAGAACTCTATCACCTGGCTGACATCCTCAAGCCCCAACAAAAGGCTGGTCTCCTCAGGAAAGCTGGGGAGAAAGATATCCACATAGGGTGCTATCTCCTCCAGGGCCTGGCGAGCCGTCTCTCTGGGCCACAATTTGCTCCGATAGTTGGGGTCATAGGCGGTCAGGCACCTGCGCTGGCGGGCCATTTCAAACCCGGCTACAACTGCCTGCCGGCAGGTGTTTGAAATCGCCTGGGTGATCCCGGAGGTAAAGAAGATGCGGCAAGAGGAGATATATTTTTCATCCAGGTCCTGCCGGCTGATCTGACTGGCCGCGCTGCCCCGGCGATAGTAGGTAAAATCCCGGTCGCCATCGGATCGAAGAGAGATAAAGTAGATGGCATTGAAACCGGGCACCACCCGGACGTGAGAGAGGTCGAGGCCCTCTTGACACCAGCTTTTCAGCAGGAAGTCTTTGAACGGGTCATCACCCACCCGGCTTATAAACCCTGCCCGGGATCCCAGCCGACAGGCAGCAACCACACAGTTTAGGGTATCGCCGCCGAAGGACTTATTAAAAAGCTCAGCCTCCCTAAGCGGCCCCTGGCTGTTGAATTCAACCATGCACTCGCCCAGGGCTACCAGATCTAAGTCGGCCTTGACTTGTACCCGCGCTAGTCTTCGAGCCTCTTCTGGCACTCTTCTTCCACCTGCTGAAGGGTTGTTTGAATGATATCCTGCTGGGAAGGATGCAAAGGATTATCACAGGTGGGACAGTGTTCCAGCTCAGCCAGCTTTTCCAGATAGTGGATCACTGCCACCACGAACGCGGCGTGGCTCCAGGTCAAAGGGGAAACACTCACCGGTTCGCTGGTGTAGGGATTAAGCTGCTCGGAGAGTATTCCCGAGGGCAAGGCGTGCTCGGCCACCCAATGAAAGATCTCCAAAGGCTCGGCCAGCTGTTCCTTACTTTTGGCCCGGGCGATGAGAAACTCGGCCCACCATAATGTACAAATGAACCACGGATTTCCCGGGAGGGTGTCTCCATCATCGGCCACTCGATAATAGCTATCACCCTGATAGCGGGCCATGCCTCCCACCTTGGTTTTCAGCCAGAGATTATCTCTTACCGCTTGCATGGTGTTAACTATCCTGGGGTCCCAGGCCTGGTAAGGGCCGAATTGAAACAGGCCGCAGAGGCTGGCATCCAATGTCTCATCTACCTCAAAACCATCCTCCTTGGGAACGATCATGCGGACAAACCTTCCCAGTTCCTCCCGGTAGAGATATTTGTCCATCCCCTCTTTTATTTCCCGACAGGCGCGCAGATATCTAATCGCCAGGTGGCTCTCGCCAAAAGCGTAGGCGAACTTAGCCGCCGCGGCCAGACCCGCGTAAACTGTGCTGACGGTAAAGGAGAGAATGCCCTGCCTCTCCTCCCACAGGTCGTAACTGGGATTGGGCAAGCCGGTGACCTCATCCCGGTAGCCGGCCATAAATTCCGCCGCCTTCATTATGACCGGCCGATACAACCCCTTTATGAATTCAATGTTGTGGAAACGCTTAAAGTGGTTCCACAGCGCCCAGATCACCAGCGCGGTCTGATCCTCCTGAATGGGTAATTGAGGTTTACCGTCCTTTACCCAGGGGTGCCAGGAACTGGCCGGGGAGCCATCCGGGTTATATTTGTGCAAGAAATAGCCCTCATCCTCAATAACCCCTCTCAGAAAGAAGAAGAACCGCTTCGATAACTCCAGATAGCCGGCCTTGTCTAAAGCGAAGGCCACCAGGGCACCATCCCGGGGCCAAACATAGCTGTAGGTGTCCCGATTGAAGGCGATGACATCGGAGTCGTTGGCCGCGATGATCGCCCCACCAGCATCCACCTGGGAGCGGATGACCAGCAGGCTCCGCTTATAAAGTCCGGCTATCCGCTCGGGGAGCAGGTCTATCCTGGTCTCCTTGACATTGGCCCACAACTGCCAGTAGTCCCGGGTGCGGGTAAACAGCGTGGCCGGTGTTTTGTCCCTGACCAACTGGTTGAGTAAACGAACCTCCCGGTGACTCTTTCCCATCGCTATCCAATAATAGACCTCCTCCTCGGCTCCCGAGCCGACTCGAAGCCTAACACCCACCACCGAATCAACCGAGCCCTGAGCGATGGGGTTGCCTGACAACAGACCATCCTCGGCGTCCAGCCAGCTGCCCCCGTCGCCGTCCAACTCTCTGGCTCCAGTGGTATATTCCTGAACGCCGCAAGCCCTCTGGGTGCAAAGATTGACCATGAAATAGCGAGGTCCTTTGTAATGGACAACCGCTCCTGAGTGGGGATCGTAATTGGCCGTATCTCCCACCTCTGACTCTGATATGGAAAAGTTCTGATGAAAGAAAAGCCTTACCTCTCTCTCCCGGGCGAGCAGGTTTCTGACCCTCACCCGCCTTAGGTAGATATTCTCATGAAAGTCGACCAGGTCGTTGCAGAGAAGCTCAATGCCCAGCTCCTCTTTTCGGGCTACCACGTCAGTTACCAGGGTGTCAGGAAGATAACCCAGGGAGAGTTCCCAGCTGGAACCAACCCAGGAGAAATCACCATCCACCCACACGCCAAAGCGAAAGGGTCTTCCCTGAGAGTGATTCTCCTTGCCTACATGGGGAAAATATATGTCCCGTATTCGATACTCTCGATCGAAAGAGACCAGGAGCATGTCATTGGCAACTGGAATGTCCCTTGGCATTTTCCAACCTCAGATTGGCCCTTGGCGGCTGACTCCTTGATATGATACCTTCAAGCCCTTAATCTGGTCAAGGCCAATAAGGCAAAAAATTCCCAGTGGGCGGGGCCTACCCTCCCCCTCCCCCTGGAACCCCCTAACCCCTGGCTTATCTGTTTGGATTGGCGCGCTAGCGCCAATCCAAA
>JAZFTZ010000097.1:0-9727 GCA_036446955.1 Thermodesulfobacteriota bacterium | reverse complement strand
TTACACTTGCAAGTTAATATAAGTCTTTCGTATTTTTTTGATAATAACATATAAAGATGATGTGGGAAGATAAGCTAGGGTTCGAATTAGCGAGGATGTGGCGGT
Source organism: Thermodesulfobacteriota bacterium (assembly GCA_036446955.1). GTDB lineage: Bacteria > Desulfobacterota > JAZFTZ01 > JAZFTZ01 > JAZFTZ01 > JAZFTZ01. The sequence goes on along the minus strand of JAZFTZ010000097.1, from coordinate 9,622 downwards.
GAAGTTAGCCAGCTGGGCTCTAATTATCTTGATGCTGGTCAGTGTCTCAGTCAGGGCTGAAACCCATTTGGGCAAATATATAAGGATGGCCACCACCACCAGCGTGGATAATTCCGGTTTGTTGGATATCTTATTGCCTCCCTTTGAGCGCGGTTTCGGTATCAAGGTACAGGTGTTGCCGGTGGGGACGGGGCAGGCGCTCAAATTGGGAGAGAATGGGGAGGTGGATTTGGTTTTCATCCATGCCCCAAAGTCCGAGGAGAACTTTATCGCCCGGGGATTCGGCCTGAACCGGCGCCTGGTTATGTCCAACCAATTTGTCATTCTCGGACCCGGGCACGATCCAGCCGGGATAAAGCGGGCCAGCCGCGCGCCTGAGGCATTGAGAGGGATAGCGTTGAAGAAATCCCTGTTTATCTCCCGCGGCGATGAATCAGGCACTCATAAGAAAGAGCAGGCGTTATGGCAAGCGGCTGGGATAAATCCTGAAGGAGGCTGGTACCTTGCCGCGGGTCGGGGAATGGGCGCGACCCTCATCATGGCCGATGAAAAATCTGCTTATACACTGTCGGATTCCAGCACCTATCTAAGTTTCAAGGAGAAGTTAAGTTTGACCCCCTTGTTCACCGGAGGCAAAGAGCTGGAAAATCCGTACAGCGTCATCGCCATAAACCCGGCCAGGCACAGACACGTCAATTATTCAGGCGCCATGGCCCTAATCGCCTGGCTTACCTCAGTGCCGGGACAAGAGATCATAAAGAGGTATAAGAAGCACGGCACCGCCCTGTTTCATCCCCGTGCCGTGCCTTGACCATATTTCTTTCTAAACATTAGTTTAATCGGCACCCGCTCTAATCCCAGGGCCTGGCCCAGCTGTTGGACCAGGTAACGGCGATAACTTTCTTTTATCCCCTGGGGATGATTGGCGAAAATCAGAAAGGTGGGCGGCCTTATCCTGGTTTGCGCGATGTAGCTCAACCTCACCGGCCTTCGGCCGAAGGCCGGCGGCGGGTGTCTGGTTTGGGCCCTGGCCAGAGCCTGGTTCAACTCATGGGTGGATGCCCGTTTGCTATATTGTTTGAACAGCTCAGCCGCCAGCCTCAGACTCTTCATTACTCTAAGTCCGGTCAAGGCAGAAACGGTAAGCAGGGGAAGCCGGGCTAAGGCTCGGATCTTTTGCTGGAGTTGGGCCAGGTACTGCCGGGGGGGCACATCCACGCCGTCCACCAGGTCCCATTTATTAATCAGCATGACCACCGCCTTACCCTGGCTCAACGCGTAACCTGCCAAGCGCAGATCCTGGTCAGTAAAGGGCTCGATGGTATCCACCACCACGAACGCCAGGTCACAGCGCCTTATGCTTTTCAGCGCCCAGCCCGCGGTCTCCTTTTCCAGCTCCAGACTTATCTTCGGTCTCCTTCTCACCCCAGCCGTATCAATCAAAGTGAAAGCTTGGCCAGCCAGCTTGAACCAGGTGTCGATAGGGTCCCTGGTTGTGCCCGGCAGTTCGTTGACAATGACCCGGTCATATCCCAGAATGCGATTAATCAGGCATGATTTCCCCACATTGGGCCGCCCGACCAGCGCGATTCTTATGCTCTCCTCCGGCTGTACGCTTGGCGCTTCGGGAATTATAGCCAGCAGCCTTTCCATCAAGTCGCCCACGCCCAAGCCGTGCTCGGCCGAGGTAGTGAACAACTCGGCCAGACCAAGTCGGTAAAAATCCGCCGCCAGGGGCTGGTCCCGGGGAGTGTCAATCTTATTAACTGCTAGAACAACTGGTTTTTCTATCCGGCGTAAAAGCCGGGCCAGCTCATGGTCATAGGGATGTAAGCCGGCTTTGCCATCGGTGACTAAGACGATAACATCGGCTTCATTAATAGCCACTTCTGCCTGAGCACGCACTGCGGCCAACAACGCCTCATGTTCGTCCGGGATGAATCCACCGGTATCTACGACGGTAAAATGTTTTCGATAGCGAGTCACCAGCTGGTAGCTTCTGTCCCGGGTAACTCCGGTTTCACCCCGGGCTATAAATTTTCGCCCGCCGGCTATGCGGTTGGCCAGGGTGGATTTGCCCACATTGGGCCGGCCCACGATTACTACCAAGGGTATAGCAGGGTTGCGCTGGTCTCCCAAGTAATATCTTGCCATCATTTCCCTTAAACCAGCCCGGCTCAAACGAATCCCAGCCGGCGCAAGCTGGCCGGTTCCTTGCGCCAGTTCTTTTCCACCTTTACCCAGAGCTGGAGAAAAACTCTCTCCCCGATAAGCTCTTCGATCTCGGCTCGGGAGAGTTGGCCGATTTGTTTGAGCAAGGCTCCGCCCTTGCCGATGACTATACCTTTCTGCGATTCCTTCTCTACGAATATGGTGGCCGCGATGTAGGTAATCCTCTTATCAGTTTTTTCGGAAAACTCATCTACGAGCACGGCAACCGCGTAAGGCACCTCCTCGTGCAGAAGCTCGAATACCTTTTCCCTGACGATCTCGGCGACCAAAGAACGCTCTATTTCATTGGTGACCATCTCCTCGGGAAAGTATTGAGGGCCGTCAGGCAATCGCGCGGCAACCATTTCCAAAAGGCCGGGAATGCCAAAGCCGGTTAACGCGCTGATCTTCACCGAGTCAGAGAAAGAAAACAGCGATTCATATTGGGGTAAATAGTCCTCCCCGGCCAGGTCGATCTTGTTGAGGACCAGAAGGCTTGGCCGGGAGATGTCTTTAATGGTGGTCAGGGCAAACCGGTCGGCCTCGGCCGGTGGGGTATGGGCTTCGGCGATAAAAAGGACCACGTCCGCGTCTCTCCAGGAATCAACCGCCTGCTTTACCAGGTACTTATTCAGCAGGCCCCGGGCAAGATGGATGCCCGGGGTATCAATAAAGATCAGCTGAGCGTCGGCCATGTTCTTTATGCCTAAGATCTTTTTTCTGGTCAAGTTGGGCTTGGCTGATACTATACAGATCTTCTGGCCTAATATGGTGTTGAGCAAGGTGGACTTTCCCACATTGGGTTTACCTAGAATAGCGATAAAGCCTGACTTAAAAGCCATGTTTCATTCTAACCAAAGCCCGTTTAACGCCTGCTCTGCGGCTTTCTGCTCAGCCTCTTTCTTTGTCCGGCCTCTCCCTCTCCCCGCCGACCTTTTCCCGATAAGCACCTCCACCTCGAATACCTTTTCATGTTGGCAGCCTAACTCTTCCCTCAACCGATAAACCGGTGCCCGCTTGAATCTGGCTTGGACCAGCTCTTGCAGCCGGGTCTTGTGGTCGACAAATTGGCCTTTATCCATTATATCAGCCAGTAAAGGAAAAAAATGATTATCCAGGAACTGAATAGCCGCCTCAAGACCGCCGTCCAGGTAAATGGCACCCAACAGGGCCTCATAGGTGTCGGCCAGTATAGAGGTTTTGGACCGGCCCCGGGTCATCTCCTCTCCCTTTCCCAACCGAACAAAATCACCCAACTCCAGGATATAGGCCGCCTTTTTTAAAGCCGGCTGGCTGACCACCCTGGACCGGCGCTTGGAAAGCTCTCCCTCAGAAAGTTGAGGAAATCTGCGCATCAAATAATCTCTCACCGCCAACTCAAGCACCGCATCGCCTAAGAATTCCAACCGTTGGTAGTCCTCTACCATCTCCCCTGGCGATTCCTTCGGAAACGAGCTGTGGGTCAGGGCTTGAGTCAACAAAGTGGTGTTGGTGAAACTATATCCCAGGCGTTCTTTAAATCGGTCTAAACCCTCAGGCATCAGCTTTATCCTGATCTTTAACCATCACTAACCAATACACAAAACCTGAAACCATCCCGGGGGAGGGGCCCACGGCCCCTCCCCCGGGAAAGACTCAGGTTTTCCCCACAAGCTGCCCGGTCAGTTTTTCCCCCTCCACGCGGCTTACTTTAACTAGCACTTCCTCATTTACCATACTATCATCGCCTTCCATCAGTATGGTAAGGTAGTTTCGGGACAGTCCCTTAAACCTTCCGGTTTGTTTATCCCGGCTGCCCTCAATCAGAACCGGCATGATCTTTCCCTGGAAACGGGCCAGGTACCCATTTTTCTTCGTCGCGGCCAGCCGGCCAAGCTCGCCGGCCCGCTTTTTGATCACTCTGGGGTCCAACTGGTCAGGGAAAGAAGCCGCTGCTGTTCCCTCCCGCAAAGAATAGGGAAAGACGTGTAAATAACTCAACGGGAGTTCAGCTAGCAGCTGATAAGTTGTATTGAAACCAGCCTCACTCTCTCCCGGAAAACCGGCGATGATATCTGCTCCCAGGCATATGTCCGGGACCTGGTCGGCCAACTCCCGGATCAAAGAAATGTACTCCTCCACTTCATATCCGCGCCTCATCCGGCGCAAGACCGAATTATCCCCGCTCTGGAGAGAAAGGTGGAGATGGGGACAGAGATTCCCCTGCCTAGACATCAGCTCAATGAGCTCCGGAGTGACCTCTTGCGGCTCAAGTGAGCTCAATCGGATACGAAGATCAGGAAACTCCTTAACAAGTAGACCAACCAGGCTGGAAAAGTCGACACCGTTACCCAGGTCTTTGCCGTAACTACCCAGATGTATGCCGGTCAGCACCACCTCCTTAAAGCCTTTTTTCTCAATTGCGGTCACCTCTCTCTTAACCTCTTCGGCCGGCAGGCTGCGCGACCGCCCCCGAGCATAGGGGACAATGCAATAGGAACAAAAGGAATCACAGCCATCCTGGATCTTCACCAACGCGCGCGTTCGTCCCGGCATACAGCTTGCCCCGGCGAATATCGGGCCTGAGCTCGGCGACGTTACCAAGTATTGAGGTGACTTTCTTTTGGCGGCGGTGGCGATCAATTGGGGAATGGTCGCTTTGTTGCTATTACCGATAATATAGTCGATACCCGGCAGCTGGCCGACTTTTTCTCCATACGCCTGGGCGTAGCATCCGGTAACGATTACAGCCGCCTGAGGATTGGCCCGTTGGCAGCGGCGCACCAACTGCCGGCATTGATAATCGGTGTACCCGGTTACGGTACAGCTGTTGATAACGCAGACGTCCGCGCTCTCTCCTCGAGCAACCATTGTATGGCCCTGGGCCAGAATAGCCTGCTCAATGGCCGCGGACTCATACTGGTTGGTTTTACAACCCAGGCTAGCCAGAAATACTCTTCTCAATCTTTGATCCAACCTCCGCCGATGACTGTACCATCCTGATAAAAGACCGCGGCCTGGCCAGGCACCACCCCCTTTTGCGGTGATAGAAACTTGACCCTCACCCTGCCAGGCTGGTCAAGATAAATTCGCGCGCTGGTCTCTGTTTGCCGGTAACGGGTCTTGACGGTTACTTGTTTCCCTTCCGCTGGCGGCATACCAGAGACCCAGTGAGCCTCTTCAATTACAAATCCCGGACGGTAAAGCTCCTCCTCCCGGCCCACAATAACCTGATTCAACCTCTGGTTCAAGGCAACCACGTAATAAGGCCGATCGGACGCTATTCCCAGTCTCCTTCTCTGCCCCACCGTATAAGCAAAGATTCCCTGGTGCGTTCCGAGAACCCTTCCCCTGGTATCCAAAATCAACCCCGGCCTTATCCCGGCTCCACCCAGGCGCTGCCTGACAAAGTCGACGTAGCGGCCGTTGGGAAGAAAACAGATCTCCTGACTATCCGGCTTGCGCGCGGATTTAAGCCCCAGCTCGGCGGCCAGACTCCTTACCTCGGCCTTATGAATATCGCTCAAGGGAAAGACACAATCGGACAGTTGCTCCTGGTTCATGGTGAACAAAAAGTAAGACTGGTCCTTGCCCAAATCCTGAGCCTTTTTCAGCAAGTACCGATTTGATTGTGCGTCAAACTGGATACCAGCATAATGACCGGTGGCCAACCGGGCGTCCAACTCCCTGGCCTTTCGTAGGAGCAGGTCGAATTTAAGCCTCTGATTGCAGACGATACACGGATTCGGAGTCCTTCCTTGCAGATAACTATCAACAAAATAATTCACCACTTCTCTTTCAAAAAAGTCCCTAAAATTTATAACGTAAAAAGGTATACCCAGCTGGCCGGCAACCCTTCGGGCATCGTAGATATCCTCCGGCGAACAGCAGCCCGAACCCTCATCACCGGCCTGAGGATTATCCCACAGGCGCATAGTCAACCCTATAACTTGATACCCCTGAGCACAAAGGAGCGCGGCCGCAACCGAACTATCCACCCCGCCACTCATCGCCACTGCTACTCGTCGCTCTCCGCCCATCCCTTTATCACCCATAATAAAAGGCCCAAACGGAACTGAACACGTTTGGGCCGCGCGTTTGGCTCCTGACTCTCTCACCCCTCATTACCGAACCATAATGACAACTCAACCCAGCCGGGCAATAAGGAGGGCCGCCTTTACCTCCTGGGTCATGCTTACGAACTCCTCTCCCTGGAAATGGCAGCCATGGTCTGGAAACTGATTTCGCCGCTGGCGCTGCTTTTCACTAGGACTCCGGCAGCCTCCTTCTCATCCGAAAACCCGGTTTGAAGACGAAAGCATAAGCCCCCATCAGCGCGTATGCCCCAGTAACTTGCCGGCGGCGGATTAGATGGCCCGTTTAGCCTGCTCCCATCTTTGCCGGGGTGGGGGACACCCTTTAAAAAGGGTTCTCCCCCACACCCCCATCCTAAACTTTTTGGGTTGGGCCTGGCTGGGCGCAATCGCGCCCAGCCAAACAAACTAGCCGGATAGGTCAAGGCCACGCCTTGACATTGCCGGTAATTATTATAACCCTCATAAGTTAGTTTAGCTAATAATACATAAGCTGACATTATTAAAGTACTTTTTAGAATTATTAGCCGGGGGGCAGCGATTTCTCCCGATGCTTTTTGAATGTCTCTGACGAGCCTGCCTTCAGCAATGCCTCTCTGGCCGCTTCTCTGCCCTCCTTTTTCATCCGGGCATAAAGGGGTGACATGTTTCTAAGTTTTTCCACTATGCCGGGGAGCAGGCTTAAAACCTTATCCACATCCGCCTCAGTATTGGCCCTTCCCAGACTGAAGCGTAGGGCTCCCTGAGCCAAATCGGCTGGCACCCCCATGGCCATCAGCACATGGGAGGGCTCCAGTGTGCCAGAGGTACAGGCGGAGCCTGAGGATACGGCAATGTCCTCCATATCCAGATTGAGGAGCAGACCTTCGCCTTCCACATACTCGAAACCGACATTAACGGTCCCAGGGAGTCTCCTCTCCGGGTGCCCATTCAAGGAGATATATTCAATCTTTTCGTTCATGCCCTGCCAGAGTTTATCCCTGAGGGTTTTGAGCCGTTCAGCCTCATCCGCCATCTCTTTCTGGCCAATCTCACACGCCTTGGCCAGGCCCACGATATAGGGGACATTTTCGGTCCCCGCCCTTCTGCCTCGCTCCTGGTGGCCCGGCATAACCGCTTTTATCTTAACACCCCTTTTTACGAAAAGCGCACCCACGCCCTTGGGGGCATATATCTTGTGGCCCGAGAGGGAGATAAGGTCCAGGTTAAGTTGCCTGGGTTTAACCGGAATTTTTCCCACGGCCTGAACTGTATCGGAATGAAATAAGATGCCCCGTTCAGCCGCGATCTTCCCAATCTCCTCAATGGGCAGTATGGTTCCGGTCTCGTTATTCGCGTACATGACACTGATTAAAATAGTCTGGTCGGTGATATTCTCTCGCAATTGTTCTAAATCCGGCAAGCCGTCTCCATCCACAGGCAGGTAAGTAACCTGACGGCCCTTTTTTTCCAGCAGCTTGCAGGTATCCAGCACCGCGGGATGCTCAACGCTGGTAGTTATAATATGGTTTCCCTTCTTGCTATAGCCTTCCGCTATCCCTACCAGAGCCAGATAATCGCTCTCCGAGCCCGAGCTGGTGAATATGATCTCGAAGGGGTCTACCTTTAGAAACTCTGCCACCGTTTCGCGGGCGTCATCCAGATATTTCCTCGCCTCTCGCCCGGCCCAATGAATGCTGGAAGGATTACCAAAGGAACCCTTAAACAGGGGAAGCATCGCCTCCAGCACTTCCGGATGTACCGGTGTAGTGGCATTGTGATCCAGATAAATCATTAAGCCCGCCTCTCTTTTGCTGAATTTTCCGGCAGCGGTGTACCAACTCGTCCACGGTCAAAGAATTCAAGAACTCCCTTATCTTTTCCCCCAACTCTCTCCAAACCTGCTGGGTCACACAACGGTCAGACCGGGTGCAATAAGAGTCGTCCACACAGGCCACCGGCGTTAACGGCTCCTCCACGGCTTCGACTATTTCACCGATCTTGATCTGTTCCGGCCCCCTGGTCAGCAGATAACCGCCCCCCGGCCCCCGCACACTCTTTACCAGCTTTTTCCGCCTTAGCTTGATAAACAATTGCTCCAGATAAGCTATGCTTATCTGCTCTCGCTGGGATATAGAGTCCAAGGTAACCGGCTTAAGTTTCCCATTGCAAGCCAAATCAACCACGGCTCGGACTGCATATTGACCTCGGGTGGTAAGCCTCATCTTTACATTCGTATCCTTAAGGAAATTACTTACTTTGTACCATAGTTGACCACCAATGTCAAGAAACCAGCCGTGGGGCCGTAGGCCCCTCTGGGGGGGGAACCTTCTCTGGGAAAAACCCTTTAAAAAGGGTTACCCCCGCACAGAGGTTCACGGCCCCATCCTCTGGGAAAGGGTTCACCTCTCGCCAACGGAGGTATATCTTTTTAAACTCTTGACCAGCTTGCGCCCCAGGCCCTTTATCCCGCTCAGCTCATCAAGGTCTTGTAACGGGCCGTGCTGTCGGCGGTATTCGACTATCAACCGGGCCGCCTTTTTGCTTACATAAGGCAAGGCGTCCAACTCCTCGGCCGAAGCCGAGTTCAAATCAACTGGGATAGACAACACCAGTTTTTCTCTTATCCCCAAGGGAATAACCCTCATACCTGCTTCCAACCGAGAGGAAAACTGATAGTGGCGGCCGCTTTCAAGGGGCAGGTCCAGTCTGCGCGCCTCGATCAGGCCGGCTGGAAACCGGGGTTCAACCATCCTTAGCAACCGTCTGATCCTGGTGCCTGAATTAAGCTGGTAAACCCCAGGGTTACCTACCTCTCCGGAGACCATAACAGTGAGCAAAGAAGCGGGCCGGGTTACCAGCTCAGGAAACGGCTTCGCCCCTGCGCGCGCATCCTGCCACAGATGGTAAAACAAGGGCAGAGCAATGACAAAAGCGAGCACAACCATGCCCGTTACTAGATGGGAGCTAGTTTCAGCTAATGCCTTCATTACCAGGTGGAATTAATCGCCCTTCAACAATTTGTAGGTGATACTATCTGCCAATGCCTGCCAGCTGGCTTCGATAATATTCTCGGAGACGCCGACCGTGCCCCACTTATCCCGGCTATCACCACTTTCCACCAGTACCCGTACCTTGGAGGCCGTCCCCACGCTATCCAAGACCCGAACTTTGTAATCCAGCAGGCGAACCTCTTTTAATTGGGGGTAAAACTTCTCCAGCGCTTTGCGAAGAGCATTGTCCAGCGCGTGTACCGGCCCATTGCCGGTGGCCACGGTATGCTCCAACTCTCCACCGACCCCCACCATTATGCTGGCCTCAGACAGGGCCTCCTCGCCCTCTTCTCTCTTCTCGGTGAT
>JAZFTZ010000096.1:0-3631 GCA_036446955.1 Thermodesulfobacteriota bacterium | reverse complement strand
CGATATTACCTTCCTGGATCAAGTCCAGGAATTGCAAGCCCCGGTTACTATATTTCTTCGCGATGCTGACCACCAGCCTTAAGTTGGCCTCCACCAGCTGTTTCTTAGCCAGTCGGGATTTGGTCTCTCCATCTCTGATGGCCTGGAGAGAGTTCTTGAGCTCCTCAGCCGAGAGATTGGCCTCGGCCTCCACCCTTCTTATCCTCCGTCGGCAGTTGTCTATGAATCTTCCTAACTCGATCAGCTGGGCTTTCTTGAGTTTGGTCTCCTTCTCCACCTCTTTCAATTGTTTCCGCCCGCGCTGCATCTTGCGCACCCGGGCCTTCAGTTCCTTCCCGCTAAAGCCGGTGCTCGCCTCTAAATTGGCCAACTCCCGCTCGGTTTTCTCGATTCTCTCCACGAAGTTTCTCAGTCGGGTAACGATCTTCACGATCAAGCTGGGGGCAAGGTTGATTTCCTTTATTAAGCTGGTGATAGCCTTTCTCTTCTCCTCCAGGTCTTTGTTTAATTTCTTAATCCCTTTTTCATTTCCCCTGGCCTTCTTCATATTATCTATTATCCTTTGCCTCTGTTTGGCCAAGGTCTCTAGCTTAGCTATCAATCCCAGCACCCGCTTCTTGTGGCGCTGAGCCTCTTCCTCCAATAGCTCTTCATCCTCCAGGTCCTTGAGCGCTTCCTCTATCCTTATCTTGTTTCTCTCCAGCTTTTCTCCCAGCAGGATGACACCCGAGGTGGTAACCGGACAATTCAGGATGGCATTAATAACCTGTTTTTGCCCCTCCTCAATCCGCTTGGCAATCTCTACCTCTCCCTCTCTGGTCAATAGGGAAACAGTACCCATTTCCTTCAAATAGAGCCGCACCGGGTCATTAGTGCCTACCAGAGGTTGAGCCTCTTCCGTCGGCGCCTCTTCCTCTCGAGCTTTGGCCTTGCGCTGAACCAGCTTTATGTTTGCCCCAGCATCCACTATATCAATATCCATCTCACCAAATACTTTCATGACATCATCGATCTGGTCGCTGGAAACGACCCCGGGAGGCAGGGCATCGTTCAGTTCATAATAAGTTAGATAGCCCTTTGCCTTTCCCCTGGAGATCAGTTTTTTAAGGTCGCCGTGTTTTCGACTGATTCTGGCCATGTTTGTTCTATTCTCCTAAAAAATTGCCCTTTATCTCTTGCTTCAGCCTGCCCTTATCCTCCACCAACCTTCTAGTTAGACGAATATCGCCCTTATTTCCTGCCTCCTTGATAGCCTGAGAGAGCCGTTCATCCTTTGATTTTAATTTCTTGAGCCTAACCCTTTTCAAGCAATCATCAAACCTTTTTTCCTGCTCCTCCCCTAAGCTTGCGACCATGGCTAAGGCGGAGATCAATCCCTGGAGATAAGGCTCTTCCAGGCGGTCGATAACCCTGGATGCATCTATCCCTCCCCCCCGATAATCTAAAATTAATAACTCACTTATCTTTTTCAAGCCCGGATGGCTGAAGTCGTCGGCTATCCCTTCCTCCTTGGCCCTGGCTATGAACCGGCCATCTTCAAGCATCAGTTTTACCAAGAACTCCTCCTCCTGGGGGGCCGATATAAGCGCCAAAGGCTGGATGGCGGGTGCTGGAGCCGTTGCCCTAGCTTTGGGCCGGTCGGCCTCGGCGCCGAGGCGTCGGGCAAACCGGTCCAGATGAGGGAAGAATATCTTAGCCGGGCCGATATTGTCCTTATCTCGGAGACGCAGGAGTTCAGCCATACGGTCGGCTTGTTCCTGCCGCAGGACGTTGTCCGGTATCTTGGCCAGGATAGGTGTTACCCTCTCCACCACCTTGGCTTGATAGGCGCTATCGCTAGGGTCCAGCTCAGCAAGGGCAATCTCTACCAAGAAGTCCACTAACGGCTTATTGGCTCCCTCCACCGCGGCCAAGAAGGCCTCTTTCCCTTCCTTCCTGAGGAAGCTATCCGGGTCCTCCCCGGCAGGTAAGACCGCCACCCGGACGTCCACCTCAGTGGCCAAGAAGAGCTCCAAACCCCTTAACGCGGCCTTTTCCCCAGCAGGGTCAGCGTCGAATATGAGCACCGCCTTTTTGCAATTTTGATTTATTAATTCCACCTGCCGGGCTGTCAGTGCCGTTCCCAAACTGGCCAACGCGTTTCTTATCCCGTGCTGATACAAGACCAAAAAGTCGAAATAGCCCTCCACCACCAGGCACCGTCCTTGGGCCATTATCTCCTTTCGGGCTAGCTTCATGCCATAGAGGTTATCCCCCTTATGGTAAAGCGCGGAATCAGGGGAATTCATGTACTTCGGTTGTTCCTCTTTTAATGCGCGCGCCCCAAATCCCAACACCCGACCCTGGGCATCCTCTATCGGGAAGATTAACCTCCCGCGAAAGCGGTCATAATAGCCGGTCTCTTTTCTGGCAACTATCAATCCCAGCTCACAAGCCAAAGGCAGGGAAAATCTTTTCGCCTTCAAAGCTCTCACTAAATCATCCCAAGAATCGAGCGAGTACCCCAGTTTGTACTGGTCAATGGTGCTGGAATCGATTCCCCGGTCCTGCAAATAGGCCCGGGCCTCTTCCCCTGGCCGGGTCTGCATTAGCAAATCATGGTAGTGTTCACTGACCGCTTGATTGAGGCGTAACATTTCTTGCCTGCGGCCGCCCCTTCCTCCCGGCGTCTTGGCCAGCTCCACGCCGACCCGAGCAGCGACTCTAGCCACTGCCTCGACAAAAGGGAGATTCTCGATTCTCATCAGGAAGGTGAAGATATTCCCTCCCGTCTGGCAGCCGAAACAATAAAAGATGTTCTTCTCCGGGCTGACGGTGAAAGAGGGTGTTTTCTCGGCATGAAAGGGACAAAGACCCCGGTAATTGTTTCCCGTCTTTCTCAGGTTCACGTACGAGCCGATCAGCTCCACTATGTCGGCCCGCGCGCTGATCTCATGCACCTGCTCCTCAGGGATTAGCCCGGGCATCTCTTATCCTATCTCTTGCCGTTAAACAAAGTTACATAGCCGTGGCGAGGTTACCATTGTCGGCCTCGCTTTTCGTCTCATTTTGGAGCCCAATAGCTTGAGTAGCTCCTGGCGCCCTGCGGTCGGGCAGAACGAGCAGCCATTCACCGCATCGACCAACAAGTCGTGAAAGTGACTGATAATAAAGGAGTTATCCAGCCTGGCCTGTATGCCTTCCGGCAAGGGCCTTAACGACACGACAAATACCAGCAAAGCGACGATTAGGCCGCCCTTGACCAAGCCGAACAGACCACCGGCCAGATGGTCGAGCCAGGACATCATTGCCACCTGGGTTAATTTGTGGAGAAAGGAACCCAAAAGGTGAAACCCTACCAGAAACAGAAAAAAGATGAGCAAAAACGCGAGCACCACCCCAACTTTGGGGGGAATGGGGCCGAAGGCGGCGAAGATTTGAGCCAAGTCTTTAGAGAGGAAAAAGCCAGCCAACCCGCCCAGAATGAAGCCCAAAAAAGAAGCTATCTCTTTGAAAAGGCCACGTTTTAGGCCGTAAACAAAGATTCCAATGAGGATTATCCCCAGGAGGATATCGACCAGCGTCAAGGTCCTTTCTCCCAACCTCCCTGATTAGCCGCCCAGTTTCAACAACGCTTGCCGGGTCCGTTCAC
>JAZFTZ010000095.1:0-7453 GCA_036446955.1 Thermodesulfobacteriota bacterium | reverse complement strand
GCGCTGGAAATAAAGTCGGCCGCTGAATCCATAGCGATATTTAAGCCCTTCCTCCGATCCCATTTTCTCCTTTTCAAAGGCGATAAAATCCCCGCTGGCCAAGTTTCTGGGCAAGACCAAATCCTCTTTTCCCAGCGCGTTCCTGACCGCGTTGTGGCCGGCCACAAGGCCGGTTATAATAGCGGCGGGCAAGCCGGATTGCGGCCCAGCCTTTTCACCCGCACAATAGAGATTGGCCAAGCCCTCCACCCTCATACCGTTATCTCTGGGAGCCATGGCCAGGCAACGCACCGCGTTCCCAATCCCGCCCGAGAGGGGGTCGGCCATGCGGGCGTTCTCAAAACCGGCTATACTGTGAAGCTGGTCCAAAGGCATGAACCCGTGGACGGAGACCTTTGCATAACCGTTATCCACCACTCTCATATTTTCAATAAACTCTGGTCTGGCGTTTTCGCTGGCGGTAATCATCCCTAATTTTTCGTAATCGATCAAATGTCGGGGCAGCGGGATAAGTATGTACCCACTCCTCTCAAGTTCCGACCTTATCTCTGGACTGAGCGACCCCTTAACCAAATTGAATGCCGAGCTTAAAGCCCCGATCGTACCGTCCAACCTCCTTCCGAACAGCTCTTTAACCCCGGCCTGCTCACTTATGCTGACTCTATTCCCAAAGGTGGGGCAGCGCATTATACACATTACACAGCCATAGCCGTACTTGGCACATTGGGCCACCGTGCCCGATCCCCCGGTGGCATCCACGAAGCTGGCCGCGTCAATCGCGCTTTGATCCTGGAGGACAATCCGGGCAATGCTATCGCCCTTCATCTTTACCCCTTTAGCCCGGGTCTTAAGCCTGACCTTCACCCCCGCGTCAGCCAAGGCCCTGGCCACCACCCCCTCAATAGCCAGGACATTAAAAAGCCTTATATGCTTAAGGCCTAGTTTCTTGATTCCCTCAATCTCGTGCAAAGTTACCGACTCACATGCCTCAAACAAGTCCCCACCGCCCATGGCCTTGGCCTCCAGCGAGGCGGTCAAGTTACCATTAGCATCCAGCACCCCGGTAAGGACGGCCAGGCCGGCCAGCATGTCAGTCTTCTCTACCAGGATCACCTCGGCCCCTGCTTTGGCCGCGGCTAGGGCCGCGGCACACCCGCTAAAGCCAGCTCCTATTATTACCACCGTTGGCATATCGCCCTCTCCATTTACCTATCAGGCTGGTGAAAGTCTTTTATCAAGATTTTCAATGAGATTAAATTCGCAACGCAGTGAAATCTAGCCCTAATCTAGTCCGGTCGCCTTGTCAAGCTTTTTTGAGTCCCATATGAGAGCCAGGGGGACGGGGCCGCGGGTGTTATTATGAGGGAAACCCTCTCTGGGGAAAACCCTTTAAAAAGGGTTCTTCCCCAGCCCCATTTCCTAAATTTTAAGTTAGGTTTTGTCTCCGGGAGAAGCCCCACTGCCCCACCAACGGCCATGAGGTTTAGGGAAACAGTTGCTTCCCGTAACGCTTCATAGCATCCTGGAGTTCCTCGGGCGGGAAGCTGCTAACATCCGGGAACTCATCCAACCACTCATAGGGCCGGCAGGCATCAATGATGGCTCGGGAATTCAACGGTGGTTGGCCCTTTCTTATCATCGGGTCCAGGGGTGTGCTCCAGCAGCGGCGGATTATCTCGATGTCGCCTTGCGGGTCACTCCGGGTGGTCATAGCCCAGATTACATCATCGGTGTTGGAGGGGTCGATATCGTCATCCAGAACGACCACGTATCTTCCCGTGTAAGCACCAGCATGGCAGAAACTGGCAATCATCCCTGCTTGCCGGGCATGGCCGGGATATCTTTGCTTTATTGATACCACGGTGAACAGACGAGCTCCCCCCGCGGGATGGCACCAGACTCCTTTTACGTCTGGCACGCCTGCCTTTTCCAATTCGTCCCAGATCATGGCCGCCCGGTTTATAGAGACGGTCCGGGAAGAAGCGGAAGGAGGACGGCCCGCGGAAACCCCAGTTATGATAGGGTCATTTCGGTAGTACAGCCTCTTCACCTTTATTATCGGCTCCGGCCTTTTCCCGCTGGCGTAATATCCGGTCCATTCGCCCAAAGGCCCCTCATCCCTTTTCTCGTTGAAGATGGCCTCGCCTTCGATAACGATCTCGGCTCGAGCGGGCAGGGGTAACCCGGAATATTCGCCTTCGATAACATCTATAGGTTCACCTTTCAGGCCCCCCACAAACTGGTACTCCTCCACTTTATAAGGGATCTCCACGCTGGAGGCCAGAAATAGCTGAGGGTCCTGCCCGAAGGAGATAGCCACCTTACAGGGTTCGCCCCGGGCCAGGTACTTCTCCCGGTGGATACGGCCATGCTTTCCCGGAGAAATGTAGAAGCCAAGGGTGGTAGCATCATGCAACATCACCCGGTAGGTTCCCAGGTTTACCCAGCCCTCCTCCGGGTCTCGGGTGATGGTGATGCTCCCGGTACCGATATACCGGCCGCCATCTTGAAGGCGGAAGCGGGGCACCGGAAAGGCCAATAGGTCAATATCCTTCCCCTGCTTGACGTTTTCCAGGATGGGGCCATCTTTAACTACCTTAGGGGGGATAAGTTTCGGCTCCTTCAGCTTGGCCCGCCAGGCCTTAACCAAATCGAGCGGCGTGTCGGGAACGGGCAAGGCCATTAACATGGCCAGCCTGTTCCAGGAGCCAAAGAAGTTGACCAACACCCGAAAACCTTTGGGGTAACCGGGTATTTCGTCGAATACCACTGTCGGGGCACCCTCGCGGTGGGAGACAATATCGGTGACCCGGCCCATATCCAGGTCCCAGTGTACCCCGGTCAGGGTGCGCAGTTCCCCTATCTTATCAACCTGCTCCATCCACTCTCGCAAGTCCCGAAATATCATTATCTCTCTCCTTCAGCCGATAAACTCTGGGGTAAAAAGCTGATTCACCGACGGCGCCTTCTTTTTGGACAGCAGGCCATTCTCGATGAGAAAGTTAAGCACGTTCTCTATCGCCTTTTTATTCAATTTGCCGTCAGGTGTGAAGCTTAATGTTTCAAACATGATATTGGCGGCTTGGTCAGAGTAGCCATTTCGCTGCTTCATCTTATTTATCGCCCATTGTCGGTCTTTAACTGCCCGCTGGACGGCCATCAAGATACTTTTTACCACCCGGCGGACTAAATCCCGCTTCTCCTGCTTGAAGTCCTTGCGGCTGTACACAACGTGGTTTATCCACTGCCTGGGAATATAGTCACTCATGCGAATAAGATCCCGGACCTGACCACGGACTTTCAGCTCGACCATGTTGGACCAACCGTGTAAAGCCGCGTCGGGTTTTTTAGTTTTTAACAAGGCCAAGCTCCTGGTCGGCCCTCCCGCGGCCACCAATCTTATATCATTTTCCAGCCCCAGATGCCGAGCTAAAAACAGGGCATAGGCCTAGGTGGTGCCCCCGAGGCAGGACAATCCTATCTTGGCACCCTTGAGGTCGCCGGGTCTCCTGAGAGGACTGTCGGCCAGGACCCACAAAACGAACTGGTCCTCCCGGGTTACCCCGGCGATCATTATCACCGGAATACTGCGCGCCGCGGCTCGAATGAAGGAGATGGTTGGGGCCAACCCCACATTCACTGACTTGGCGGCTACCGCTCTGAACATTGGACTGGAGCCGGTAAAAGGTATCCATTCGATTCCAGCCCCTGTTGCTTGAAGTAGCCGAATTCCTCCCCGGCCAACAGGGGGAGATAATTGTTTGGGGACATCTTAAGCGGCGTCCCAAATTTAAGCTTGTCCAAGGCCGGGGCTGGTGAAGGGATAGTAAACATCAAGGTTACAATAGCCAGGCCAGCCAACCAGGTCGAAAAGGCTCTTTTAGCCATGCTTTCACCTCAATTTTTGAGGGTAATTCCCTTCTATTCAATATCGTCAATATCGTCCCTCGGCCCGGTCCAGGCACTAAACCTTCTCTCGCTCTCGGGCGAATCTCTCTCCGGTTATATAATGCCTGCCCTGCAAAGCCAGCTGGGCCTGCTCCTCCTCCTCTGCCGACCAGTAACCCAGCGAATAGCCGAACCAGGGATCATTAAGATGCAGCTCCGGCAGTCCCTCCGAGCGCCATATTTCCAGGGCCCGGTCCATAAATTCCTTCTTGGGTAACGATACCGGCGGGTACGGCCACTTCCTGGTAGCGTCGATCAACAGAGAGGAGGCCTTGTTCTGGAACATCGGCCCGGCCAGTTTATCCCGGCTGGGATCGACCACTGAGGGGTCCAGGTTCAAGCCGGCGACCTCCACCACCCGGATGTCACGGTTAGGCTGCATTCTGAAGGAGATGGCCCAGTTTATGGCCTCGGCGTCGCGGGCATTGATATCCTCGTCCACAACAACCACTACCTTTGAGTTAAACCTTCTCAGTTTAGTGATCGCGTCCAACACTCGTTGCGAGTCCTCGACATGCTGTTTCTTCATCTTGATTATGCAATAGCCCCAGCCACCCGATTCCTCCGGCAAAGCAACCTCGAGGATGCCCGGAATGCCGCAATCAACGGTCAAATATTTATAAGTGACCGCCTCCCATGATATATGGTGCAGCTTGCGGCTTTCACTGGGCGGGAACTGGCTGATGATGGCCTGATAGATGGGTCGGCGCCGTTGGGTAATGCACTTCAGGTTGAAGTACATGCTCATCGTCCTTTGACCCATATATCCAGTGAATTCGCCGAAGGGCCCCTCCGACTCCAGGCTGTCCACCGGGATGGTACCCTCCAGGACGATCTCGGCGTTGGCCGGGACCTCAAGGTCCACAGTCTTGCATTTCACCAACTCAACCGGCTCTCCCACCAGCGCGCCAGCAACGGCAAGCTCATCCATATCCTCGGGCAACCGGGTGACGGCTACGTAAGATATGTTGGGCTTAACACCCAGCACAACCGCCGCCTCCATGGGAACACCCTTCTCTTTACACTTGCGCCAGTGGCCGGCGATACCCTGGTTTCTGCCCGCCCAGCAGCCCAGCCGGGTGCGGCTCTTGACCATAGCTCGATAGTTGCCCATGTTCCTGAGACCGGTCTCGGGGTCCTTGGTCACCCAGTGGCCCGAGGTTAGATAAGGAGCGATATCGAATCCCGGCGTGGAGATAGGGATGGGCAACATCTCCAGGCCGGCCCCGTCCTTGTCGAGCTCGTCTTCCCTGTGGACAACTTCCTGAACCGGGCCGGAGGCAACCAGCCGAGGTGCTAGCGGATGGAGCTGAGCTTGTACCCACCTCTCGCTTATCTCCTCGACCGGACACATCATACCGGCAGCGTAAATATCTCTGGATGCGGCCATACAGCCCACCGCCACCGGGATATCGTATTTACGCGCTTGCGAGTCGGTGACATTCTCAAATAGGAAGGCCTTGCGCTCACTCTCCGGCAGACCTCGATACTGCAGCCTTACCAGCGGGTGGAGCTCAGTATCCTTGTTTATAGGCCGGCTTATCTTTACCAGCAGCCCCTTTGCCTCCAATACCTCCAGATACTCTCTGATATCTTTATAGTACGCCAATTCACTACCTCCCTTGATCTTGTCCAAATGGTTAGCTAGAGACTTCCCCTGATGACAACCATCGATGGTTCATTTAACAAACTTAGCCGCATACAGTTTCCCAAGGTCAGAAGTCAAGCTGATTTTTTTACATAAGCTTTGCCGCTTGGCCGGAAATCTGCACAATTCCGCTTCTTCATTGCCTGTCTTACAGCCATCGCAATAGACTTTGCTCCCTAAACCATGGCCTTTCAGGCGGGCCAACCCGAAAACGGGATTATCGACTCACACCCGGGGCAAGCAGGTCGGCTGCTTTGGGTGCCTTCTTTTTTTTACCAGCTTGAACTCCATCAGAAAATTTATCGCGTTTGTCAGAACCCTGGGGTCGATCTTTCCGGTCTTGGTGTAATGGAACACGGAATATACCAGCGCACCGGTCTTTGGGGTATGGCCAAAGTCTTTCACGATTAGGGCCTTTGCCCAGTTGGGGTTCTTTAGAACGTAGTCGCAGGCCTGCAAAATAGGCCGTTATTAACTTTTTTACTCCCTCAGGGTCTTTTGCCACCAGGTCTTTTCGCGCGAAGAGCATCAAGTTGGCCCAGGGTTTGGGTAAATGGTCCTGCACCTTAACAATACTCCTCAACTCGCCCGCGGCGATGAGGCGAGACATGGATAAAAAGGAGGACAGTATGGCATCAATCCCCCCGGCTCTAATGGCGGCTATCTCCTCGGGCACACCGCCGGCAGCCACAAAATTGAACTTAATTCCCAGGGCGCTGCTCAACGCCCGGCCGTAAGTATGGACCAGCCCTCCCAGCCTGGTAATCCCTATCTTCGCCCCTTTCACCTGGCTGATCTTCTTGATAAGGCTGTTTCGGGGGACGAAAATAAATGCTCCTCTATCGTCTCCAGGTCGGCCAAGGACACCACCGGTAGTCCTCGGGAAACACCCCGAACGATGGAAATAGTGGAGTGTATCCCAACGTTTATCCCACCTGCGGCTATTGCCCGGGCCATGGCCCCCCCGCCTTTGAAGGGGGAAAACTCGACCTTTAGCCCATGTTGTTTCCAGATGCCCTGCTGCTCGGCGGCATAGTTGGGCAACATGTAAAGAGGATTGGCCTTATTCGGTAGGCCAAATTTGATCTTTTCTGCGGCTCTGGCCCGGGTCAGGCCTGTAAAAAGAAGAACCGAGACAACGAGGATAACCAGTAAAAAAAGCCGATTTCCTTTCATCTCCCTCCTCCTTGAGCAGTGCCGCTCATTTTCCTTATGCCAGGGTTTCAAGAGTACTTAGCCGGCTTACGCCTTTTACCAACAGCTCAAACTTCTTAACAACACCAAAGGCTATGAATCAAAATATACTATCAAATTTCGACGAGATTGAATTCACTATCGCGACGAAGAGACACCTTCTTTCTAACCCCGGCGTGCACCTTTGTCAAGCTTTTTCCCCCAAGCAACTATCTTGATGTAACATACCGAAACCTTCCCGGAGGACGGGACCTAGGGCCACTTTGTGGGGGAAACACTTTAAAAAGGGTTTTCCCCCACACCCTCTTCCCAAACTTTGGGTTATGATTGGATCGGCGTTGAGGGGCCATGATAATCCAATCCAAGGCATCTTCGGCTTGACATATATCTGCTCCCTTGGTAGATTCGCATTACCAAACCAAATCCCAACCTGCTTACTGGGTATAGAAACCTTAACCAATGGCCGGCCATAAGGCGCTGTAACCAGGGGAGGTAACTGCAATGAAACCAATAACTCTCGCAACTGTAACTGTCATAGGGCTGCTGTGGTTGGCATCGAGCGCAACAGGTCTTGAGAAAATAAAATTTGCCAGCGCGGTAAAGCGGGCCCCGGTATATTATCTTCCTATCACCGCGGCGGAGGAAAAAGGGTTTTGGAGGAAC
>JAZFTZ010000094.1:0-4570 GCA_036446955.1 Thermodesulfobacteriota bacterium | reverse complement strand
CCTATGGCCTTCAAGATCACCTCCTGAACCTTCATCGCCCGCTCCACAGCCGTCCAAGGGTAGTGCACCATAAGCCACCTCCTCCAGTTGGCCACATACCCCTGTACCAGCTAAAAGCGGACAGATCATTTGCTAATTTAGGCGGACATATTATGTGCTAATGACACAAAAAAGTTGTCGTCCTGAGCGAGAGGAAAACCGTATTAAAATCCAGCTTGCTGGGAATTATAGGCTTGTAGGTAATGGGAAAAGGAATATAATATCTGCATCTCTTTCAAGGCCCTCAGATATAAGCTGGAAGGAGGGCATTGGTGCCTCCGGTAATTGACCTGAAAAAATGCGATGGCTGCGGTATCTGTGACGAAAACTGTCCCGGGGACATTATCGTTATGGATGCGGACAGCGAGCTACCCGCGGTTAAATACGGAGAGGAATGCTGGCACTGTGGTGTCTGCCGGCTGGATTGCCCTTGCCAGGCCATCCAGATCGTCTTTCCTAAAAGGATGCTTTATCTTTAGATTGGCTTCCTGGTATCTGGAATGGATGGAAGGCCGGCCCGATTGTTGGGCAGGCGGTAAATTAACAAGGAGGGAGTGCCATGGCGAAGAGATTCGGTTTGTGGGCCCTTTCTGCTCTGGTAATTTTCGGTTTTACTCTGAACCCGTTTGCCGCTGAGAAAGTAAAGTTAGGCAGCGCGATTAAGACCACGGCAAACTATTACTTGCCCATTATGGCCGCGGAGGAGAAGGGGTTCTGGAAGCGGGCTGGGGTGGAAGTGGAGTGGTTTCCCTTCCGTGGCACAGCCACCGAGATTCAGGGTGTGGCAGCCGGCGCGGTAAAGGTCGGCCTCATTCCCGTTGTGGGCAACATGCAGGCTGCCGGCCGGGGTATTCCCGTAGTAATAGTGGCCGAGCTGGTGGGGAAGTCCAACTGGTACCTCTGGGTGCGTACCGACAGTCGTATCCGGGGCCCCAAGACCCTGAAAGGGGCCAAAATAGGCGTGCCCCAGTTGGGCGGCACGGGCCATGGCTATGGCCGTCTCATGCTCAAGGCCCTGGGTGTGGAGAAGGATGTCAGATTTGTGGGTACCGGGGGGATAAGGCAGGAGCTGGCCGCGCTGAAGGCCGGTGCCGTGGACGGCATCATCGAACCGTTAACCATAACCATAAAGTTGCGGGCGCTAGGCCAGGTTCGGGCACCCATAAATATAAGCCGGTTCCTTCCCAAAGAATGGCTGGACCATAACGTCTTCGCCACCCAGGATTTTATTAATAAACATCCGGACCGCGTGGCTGCGGTGGTAAAAGGTGTGGTAAAGGGAGCTAACTTTGCTCGGGCAGAGCGCGGCTGGACCCTGGCCAAGATGAAGGAGATGCAGCGTTTCTCCGACGCGGCCGCTAATCTGCTGTTCGATCAGCACGTTGCGGTCAACTTCACCAAGGACGGAAAGATAAACCGCCGTGCGGTGGAGAACATAAGGACCTTCCTCATCAAATACGGCATTATTCAACGGGAGAGGACGCCGCCGGTGGATAAACTGTTCACAAACCGATTTACCGGCTAGAGATTCGGCCTGCGTCAGCGCCCCGAGCTCTTGACAGCTCCTGAAGCCCGGTGGCCAAGATGGATTTATAGCTGTTAATTCTGCCTCGCTGGGGAAGATATCAACATGATTGAGATAAAAACCGATCTCCTGGTTGTGGGCGGCGGCGTCGCTGGCCTTCACGCCGGTATCGCGGCCCGGGAAAAGGGGGCGGAGGTACTGGCTACGGATAAAGCCGCGGTGGCCCGAAGTGGGTGTATTGGCGCGGGTGTGGACCATTTTGCCGCCTTCCTGGAGCAGGGAGAGTCCTGGGATACGGCTGAGGCCTGGCTTAAGTACGTGGCCAAGACTGGCCGGGGCGCACTGGATTTGAAGATTCATGAAACTATCTTCTGCAAAGAGCTGAAATTTGCCCTGGCCCGAATGTCCAAAATGGGCAACGACCTGCGCGACCCGGCCACGGGCAAGTACAACCGCAGCCTGGCCTTTGGTCAGCCCGGACCGTACCTGATTAACTTCAAGGGCAAGGACTTTCGGCCTAATCAGGCCAAGGAATTTCACCGCCTGGGGGGCCACGAACTCGCCAAGGCCATGGCCACCAGATTGATTACCAGCAATGGCCGCCTTGCCGGTGCCCTGGCTTTTAACATACGAAGCGGCGAGCTATACCTCATCCGGGCCAAGGCGGTGGTGCTGGCCACTGGAAACGCCAGCCGCCTGTTCGAAAATCCCAGCGGCAATCCCTTCAACTGCTGGCATAGCCCGTTCAACACCGGTGATGGTACTGCCCTGGCCTATCGCGCCGGCGCAGCCCTGGCCAACGTCGAGTATATGTACATGACGGTAGTGCCCAAGGGGTTTTCCGCGCCTGGATATGCTGCTTTTGCCTCGATGGGCTGTCAGCTGATAAACGCTGCTGGCGAACGCTTTATGCTCAACTATTCCCCCGCGGGCGAGCGAGTGCCCAGGATCCGGGTGGTGCAAGCCGTGCTCACCGAGATGGCCGAAGGCCGGGGGCCGCTGTACATCGACTGCCGCCACCTCTCAGAGCCGGACTTAAACCACCTCAAGGCCACCCTGGGTTGGGATAAGGATACCTTCCCCGACTATTTGGCCCAAAAGGGGCTGGATATCGCCAACGAGCCTATGGAGATCATGGTCTCCGAGGGGAACCAGGCCACTGAAGCGGTAAATGGTGGGGTGAAGATAGACCAAAATTGTGCCGCCAGCCTGGAGGGCCTGTTCGCGGCCGGAGATTGTTGCGACCAGGCATCGGCACTGAACAAATCAACCACCAGCGGATTTGTGGCCGGCCGCGCGGCCGCGGCCTGGGCCCTGAAGTTGAAAGAGTTCGAACCCATAGACAACGAGCAGGTGAACGCGGAAAAGGAGCGGCTGTTCAAGCCCATAAAAAGAAGGACGGGAACCAGCGGCCGAGAGTTCGAGGATATCATATGCCGGGTAATGAGCGAGCTGGCAGGCATTAAAAGAAATGAATCCGGCTTGAAGATTGCCCAGGGTAAATTGGCCCAGCTTAATGAGCTCCAAGATGAGCTTGTAGCCAGGGATTACCACCAGCTCATGCGTATCGAAGAGGCGCGAAACCTCCTCACCGTCGGCCAGGTCATGGCCAGCGCAGCCCTTTACCGAAAGGAAAGCCGGTTCGGCCTGTGCCACAACCGGATAGACTACCCCAACACCGATGATGAAAACTGGTGCGGCCTGGTGGTGGTGAAGAAAGTTGACGATAAACCCCAAACCTCCTTCCAACCGTTGGAATACCAAGTCTGAAGTCTGAAGAAGATTTAGGGGGAACCCTTTGATAAAGGGTTTCCCCCTAAAACCCCCTCCTAAACTTTTTGGGCTACCCTTTGATTTGCGCGGACGCAAATCAAAGGGGACAAGGGCTTAGGGACCGGATTTCAGTTGTCAATTATCAGCCGGGGGGATAGTCTGTATCGGCCTGATTCCCGTTATTATAGCTTATTCAAATCCAAGCTATTTCGGTTGGGTAACTCACTTATTTCCAGGTGAAATCGGCCTCCCAGCCCGAGCCCCTTTATCCCTTGACGGATTTCTAAGTCCATGGTATATCTCCCTCATCACGCCAAAACCCCAGCCATTGGGGGACGTTATGGCTTTAGGCAATGACAGGTTATTGGGCGAGGATATCCGAGGCCAGAGACCCCTTGCCTTCTTATGTTGCAAAACATTGGCGTTTGGAACAGTATGCGGATCAATCTAATCATTGTTAGGTGCAAAGTAATTTAACCGTTAATAGGTGAAACAAATGTGCATATACAACCGCGGATTCTTGCTTCTTGTAGTTAGTTTAATATTGGCAGCGTTTTTTTGTAGCTCGCTATATGCAGAAAGCGTAGTAGTTGATGCCAAAACCAATTCATCGGCTGGCGGCACTGGCAAAGATACTGGTATTGACATCCGAGTGGGGGATCTCTTCATTATTAAGGTCAACCCTGCTCAATCATGGAGGGCTGGTAACGATCATCCGTATTCTCGAAAATCTAATGCCAATGGAATAGCCAAAGGCTATGGTAAATGGACCCAGGGTAACCTCAGTGCAAATTACGGCTCGCTCGTGGGTCGCATAGGAAAGAGCGACTACTTTCTTATCGGAACAGCCATAATAAGGATAAGCAATGCTACTGGCCGACTTTTCCTATATTACTGGGACAGCAACAGTGGTGATAATTCCGGCAATATCTCTGCAGATATAATCGTTTCTAGCGTAGCAACACCACGAGTACCTGCACAGTCTTTAGAAGAGCTTGCTCATATACTCATTGTAGAGGGAGACCCTCGGACTTCTGATGTTCGCCGGCATCCTTACACAACCAACTCGAATGATATAAATGCCTGGGTAAGGCGGCTTCGCGATGGCTATGACTTAGCAAGTAACGCCTG
Organism: Thermodesulfobacteriota bacterium; assembly: GCA_036446955.1. Classification (GTDB taxonomy): domain Bacteria; phylum Desulfobacterota; class JAZFTZ01; order JAZFTZ01; family JAZFTZ01; genus JAZFTZ01. The sequence continues at coordinate 102 of JAZFTZ010000094.1, read as the reverse complement.
GAAACGATTAATCGATGATTTCTTTTATCCCGGCAATGATAATAATCATCATAAATGGAAAGACTTTGAGGCCTACGTTAAAGGTAAGGCCATCCCAAGATT
>JAZFTZ010000093.1:0-4764 GCA_036446955.1 Thermodesulfobacteriota bacterium | reverse complement strand
ACATCCTCAGCGATAATCAACAGCGGCTTGCCCATCTTGGCTATCTGCTCCAACAGGGGCAAAAGCTCCTTCATATTGGATATCTTCTTTTCATTGATAAGGATGTAAGGATCTTCCAGTATCACCTCCATCCTCTCCGGATCGGTCACAAAGTAAGGAGACATATAGCCCCGATCGAACTGCATGCCCTCTACCACTTCCAGGGTGGTCTCCAGCCCCTTGCCCTCCTCCACGGTAATTACGCCTTCCTTGCCCACCTTGCCCATGGACTCGGCGATGATATTACCGATGGTGGTGTCGTTGTTGGCGGAGATGGTGCCGACCTGGGCAATCTCCTTCTGATCCCTGGTCGGCTTGCTCAACCTCTTCAACTCTGCTACCGTAGTTTCCACCGCCTTCTCTATGCCTCGCTTCAGCTCCATGGGGTCATGGCCCGCGGTCACCAGCTTAATCCCTTCCTTCACGATAGCCTGAGCCAACAAAGTAGCGGTGGTGGTGCCATCTCCCGCCACATCAGAGGTCTTACTGGCTACCTCTTTGACCATCTGGACACCCAGGTTCTCAAACTTGTTCTCAAGGTCAATCTCCTTGGCTACCGTTACCCCGTCCTTGGTCACTGTGGGCGAGCCAAAGCTCTTCTCCAAAACCACATTTCGTCCTTTGGGCCCCAAGGTCACCTTCACCGCGTCAGCCAGGACATTGACCCCTTTCAGAATCAACTGCCTGGCCTCTTGGTCGAACTTCAATTCCTTAGGCATCTATTTACTACCTCCTTTCAAGCTGTAGCTTACTTTTGGATTATTCCCAGAATATCATCCTCCCTCATGATCAAGTGCTCCTTGTCTTCAATGGTCACTTCGGTTCCCGCATATTTGCCGAAAAGCACCCGATCGCCGCTCTTAACGTTTAACGGTACCTTGGTCCCATTATCCAAGATCTTCCCATCCCCCACCGCCACTATCTTACCCTCTATAGGTTTCTCCTTGGCCGTGTCGGGAATGATAATCCCACCCTTGGTCTTTTCCTCCTCGGTCAGCCGCTTCACGATAACTCGGTCGTGTAGTGGTTTAATCTTCATCAACCTACCTCCCTTTCTACATCAAGTGAAAGCCTTCGCCTTTGGCGAATTTACCATTAAACAAAAAGGCTGTTAGCACTCAATCGAAGTGAGTGCTAATAACTCTATATATTATTACCGCGGCAAGTAAAACTCAAGGAGGGATTAAGAGGAATGGGGGAAGATTATAGGCAAAAAAGGACAGAAAATAGTAGCAAAGCATCTTTTTTCTAATAAAATCTGCTTATTTCTACGTTTTTCTTTATATTTCTTTTCTCAAGTTCAATCTCAACCCGACTTTCGTTCCCTGGCTCAGAATCACCACCCCCTTGCTCAAATGTCGCCAGCAGACCTTTTCAAAGCCTGCCTGCTGCAATAGTCGAGCAAAATCGTTCGGCTGAGAGAAATCTAAAACCGATAAAGGCAGATAGCGATATGCCGACCTCCTGGAGATGAAGCCGGCCAAAAACGGCAGCAGTCTTAAGAGGTAAACGCGATACAGGCCGCGCAGCAGCCGGTTCTCCGGCCAGGAAAACTCCAGAATCACCAGTTTGGCCTCCGGCTTCAAGACTCGATAGATTTCCTTGAGGGCTTGAAGCCGGTCGGCAAAGTTTCTAAGCCCAAAGGCCACGGTAACCCCGGAGAAGACGCCGTCCTTAAAAGGCAGCTGCTCCGCCTGAGACATATTGAGTGCTAGCCGGGACATCACTTTGGCCTGCTCAATCTTAAGGCTGGCTATTTGCAGCATGGGCCAGCTAAAATCGCTGCCTACCACCCGAGCAAGACCAGGGTGAACCTCCAGAATCTTGAAGGCCAGATCCCCGGTACCACAAGCCAGATCCAAAACCACTCCTCCAGGTGAGGCAGTAAGCTCCTGTGCCGCCAGCCGACGCCATTTCTGATCAAGGCCCAAGCTCAATACGCGGTTCAGAAAATCGTAGCGGTGAGCGATGGCGGAAAACATAGCCCGAATCTCGCTTGGTTCCTGTGTGGTCCTTTGCATCCGATCTTCCTAAATTCCTGGGGAGCAAACCTTTAAAACCGGGCCCCTGCAAAGGGAGACGCTTAGATGAAAACGGCTAACCTTGATAATCTTATCATCCTTAGACGGACAAAGGGAGAGCCATTATGGAGGATTTTTATTTTGCTGAAAGAGGGTTACCCGGAAATTACCGGCCTGACCAGGCGCGCTAACCGGCATCTTTTTGGATTTTGATCCGGGCGGCAAGGTTGCGCCTAAACGGCGACTGGAGTAGAATAGAATAAAAAAACCAGCGGCTTGTTGGTAAAAATGGAGTTCATTTGGCGGCCGGGGGGAATAAAAAATGGCGCACGACAAGAAGAATATTTCCATATCAAGAAAAGAGAGGAGAAAAGTCCAGCATCAGGAGGCCAAGCTGGCCAACAAGCAAGGGAAAATGGCCAGCCGCAAGGCAGCCAGACTCACCCGAATAGGGATATATGTTGGACTGATCTTGGTCGCTATTTTCTTAGGCTTTGTCGCTTACACCAGAATCAACCGCGAGATGCCTGGGGTCGCGGTGTCGATCATTGGTAACCAGCACTTGCGCTCACTAACCACCCCTCATATCCCGTACAATAGTGACCCACCCACCTCCGGCCCCCACGTTAGCTCGGTGGCCCGCTGGGGCGTGCACACCCGACCCATCCCTCGTGAACTGCAGGTCCACAATCTGGAGGACGGCGGTGTATTTATTCAATATAGTTGTAAGGACTGCGATGAGCTAATTAAGAAACTGGAGGAGATAGTCCTCCGATACCCGTACACGATTTTGGCCCCGTACCCGGAGATGGATAGCAAGATAGCTTCGACCGCCTGGGGCCGAATAGATCAGTTCAGCGAATTTGATAAAAAGAGAATAATCAGATTCATCGAAGCATATAAGGGGAAGGACCATCATGTTCGTTATTGAGGACTTGAAGCTAATTTCTGGATGATAAGCTGCCCCGAATATGCGCTGGGAGCTGGCCCAGCCAGCTCCCAGTTGATAAGGCAATGATTGGCCGGAGAACGTCGGTCTGGGTCCTCCCCGGTAAGGTGTGTCTCTCAGTTACAACTCCGGTTAGACCTTCACCCCTTTGCTGGCAAGAAATTGGGCTGCCTTATCGAACTCTCCTTTTTCACCCATCTCGGCCATCTCCTGGTACTCCTGGGGCCAAACGCCCAGACTGTACCCGTGCCAAGGCGCTTTGGGTTTTAAGGCAGGAAAGCCAAGTTCCTCCCATATCTTCTTGCCCCGCTCCATATACTCCTTCTTGGGGAGAGCAACCGGGGTGTAATCCCACTTGCAGGTAGCATCCATCAAGATAGCTGAGGCGCCATAAGGGCCAACAAGACTGGTGGGAAAGCTTCTTTCCGGCTCGGCCACCGTGTACGGGGCGGTGGACTGATCCAATGAACCGCTACGGCCCGAAATGATGCGGGAATCACGATGAGGCTGGTAACGGAAAGAGACGGCCCAAAAGACGGATTCCAAATCCCCGGGGTCTATATCCTTATCCACGGCAATCACCATTTTAGGCCAGTCGGTGCTTTTGCTAAGCGAGGCTAAAAGCGCCTGCCATACAACCCGGTTAGGTGGTCTTTCACTACCCACCCCCTGCATCCGAATCACGCATATTCTCCAGGCACCGGCGCAGTGGTGAAAGGCAACATCCTTCACCTCCGGTATACCACAATCGTTCTTGAGAAAGTTGACCATCATCCCTTCGCCCGCCAGCCCCCTTATAGTGCTCGACTCGCTGGGAGGCATCTGGCTTATATAGTCGTGCCAGATGGGATTCTTCCTGTGGGTTATGGCCTTTACCTGAAACACCTGAACCAAGTTGCGGATAATTGTATACCCGGTGTGCTCCCCGCTGGCGCCGTCCAGCTCGAGATAATCGGTGGGAATCTCCCCCTCGATCACGATCTCGGCATGAGCCGGCACTTCCATATCGATCGTCTCGCACTTAACTACCTCGATAGGCTCCCGGGCGATTCCTCCGGCTACGGCCAACTCACTCAACCCGTACGGCACCTTGGCCACGCTGACCATGGAGATGGCTGGCAGCCCTCCCAGCACGGCAGCCGCGTGTAATGGTATTCCTCTCTGCTTGCACTTATGCCATTGGGTGATGATATGGCTGGTTTGTCCCATTCGGCAGCTGGTCTTGGCCGGGCCCAGCTGCAGGCCATTATAAGTACCCACGTTTATCACCCCGCTATCTATGTCTTTGGTGTGCCAAGACACCGCGGTAAGCCTGGGCAGGCACTCCAGGCCGTTAGTGGCCATGGGTATGGGAAACTCGTCCAAACCTCCGTGCTCGAGAAGCTTATCACCCAGGTGGACCTCCTCTTTCACCGGCCCCGTCTTCACCAGCTTCGGCTCTCGAGGATTGCGGTAGGCCTCCATCCACCTTTGCTGAATCTCCTCCGGCTTACATTGCATCCCCTTAGCATAAACCTCTCGGGAGGCGGCCATTATCGAGGTGGCAACCCGGGCATTATATTTAAGCCCTTTGAGACCGGTCAAGTTTTCAAACAGGAATCCGGTCCGTTCATTTTCATCCAGGCCCCTGAACTGCCATCGCACCAATGGGTGCAGTTCGGTGTCTTTATTGATCGGTCGGCTTACCCTCCTCAGCTTCCCGTCCTTTTCCAAACAGTCAAGATAATCACGCAAATCCTTATAATATGCCATCTT
>JAZFTZ010000092.1:0-2809 GCA_036446955.1 Thermodesulfobacteriota bacterium | reverse complement strand
ATCTGATCGCTAGCAAGATCACTACTTAACAATAAATGCAACAGGATGGGATAGGAGAAGACATTTATATTATGACGTCAGACCTTATGGTGGGCACCGCCCACCAGTTATAGGTTTTCGAAGCTAAGGAGAATAAATCGGTGGGGAAAACCAACCCTAGCAAGGCTGGCAGAAACCGCATTTGAGCCGGATGTGATTCTTTCAATTGTGGCCTTGCCCTTGGATTTGCGCCCGCGCAAATCCAAGGCGGCTAACCCAAAAAGTTTAGGAGGGGGTTTTAGGGGGCAACCCTTTTTAAAGGGTTCCCCCTAAAAAATCCATCATTTTCAAAGGGTTCCCCCTAAATTCCTGTCTTAAAGGGTTCCATCACTCCCGCACAAATCGGGCCAGGCCTTCCATATGGGTGGAGATATGGGATTTCTTTATCGGTTCGATGGCCAAAAGCACCGGTTTTTCGATTTTTTTCAGCAATAAGAAAAGCTGGGCGAAGTTAGCGGTACCCTGGCCGATGGGCAGGTGTTGGTCCTCTTTGCCCATATTATCGTGCAGGTGGACCTCCACCAGTCTTGGGGCAAGCACTTTGAACCAGGAGGACAATGGGCCGACGGAGAATATGTTGAAGTGGCCTATATCGAAGCAGAAATTGAACCAGGGCGAGTTGACCGTTTTAAGAAGTGTCAGTAATGGTTGGGGGTTATCCTCGTAAACGTTCTCCAGCGCCAGGACCGTCTTCTGTCTCTCAGCCTGGCGGATAATTGGTTGCCAGGTTTCCAGGCTGCGGCTTAGCCAGGCGGCGAGCGAATTGGGGCTGGCCCAGCGATTAAAGCCTGGGTGGCATACTATTACCCGGGGCTTAAAGTAGCGGGCCAGTCTTAAAACCTCCAGCAGGCGTTCCTGGGTAACCGCCCTGATTTTGCTATCGCTTCCTCCCGGGCTTAGGTCTCGAAAGGGGGCGTGAAAGGTTACCGTCCTCTTGTTTTGGTTGAGGATACGGGCCAGTTCTTTAGCCTCGGTTATTTTTATATTATCGAGGTTATCAGCACTGAAATATATCTCCGGGTTGAGCTGCTGTTTTATCAGATAATCGATATCCCGGCAAAGATACGGGTAGGGCGCGTGAATCTGGACTTCGGCCCCCATCAGACTTGTTCCTTATAGTGTAAGAGGGATTCCAGGCCTTTGAGGGCCTTTTTTTCTCCCAGGGTAACCAGTTGATCTCCTTCCTCCAGAACCAGGTCGGCCCCTGGATTGAAGATCATCTGGCCGGAGGCCTTTTCTATAGCTACTACCATCAGGCCGAGATTTTGCCTGAGCCCGGATTCCCTCAGGCTCTTGCCGACCAGGGAGGAGTCGGCGGCAACTGGCAACTCCTCCATAAAAAGCTCCATGCTCTGGCTCTTGGTGACCAGTTCGATGAAGTCGATCACCGCTGGCCTTAAGATAGCCTGGGCTAGGTGTTGGGCCCCGATAATATAGGGGGATACCACCCGGTTAGCCCCGGCCCGCACCAACTTTCTCTCTGAAGCCTCTTCCTCCGCCCGGGCCAAGATATGCAGCTTAGGATTGAGCTGGCGCGCGGTCATGGTTATAAAGAGATTATGGGCATCCGATGAGACCACCGTCACCAGACCTTTGGCTCGGTCAATGCCGGCCTTAAACAGCACTTCATCTTCAGTGGCATCCCCCTTCAAATAAAGGAAGCCGTCTTCGCTGAGCTGCTCTATCGTCTTATCGTCCTTCTCTATAACCATGAAGGAAACCTGATTCGAAGACAGCTCCCGGCAGATGAGTCTGCCCATGCGGCCGTAACCGCAGATGATAAAATGTTCCTTGAAGCGGGCGATCTCTTTCTCCAATTTTCTCCTCCCCAAAAATTTGCCCAGCTCCTCGGCCAGCATCGCCTGGGCCAGCATCCGGGCAATGAGGGCCAGGGCAGTCAGTCCCACGATGATGAAGGCCAAGGTGTAGAGCTTTCTTGCCAGGCTCAACGGCCCCACCTCCCGGTAGCCTGTAAGAGTGATAACCGTCATGTACAGGGAATCTATCAGATTCCAGCCCTCAAGCAGGGTATAACCCAGGGTTCCGGCGGCCAAAAGCACCACCAGGCATATTATCGGCCACACTATGGCTGTCGCTGTCCGGGCCAAAAAAACCTCCTGAAGGGACGTAATCTCCATTATAGTGGCAATCGGGAGTAGTTTCAACGGGCAGGGACGAGGCTTTATATCTTGTTACCAGACATGGGTGACACTTTGTGGTAGTGGAGAGGTTCAACGTTAACCTCACCTGAAAGGAGGTCACCCATGTCTCATTGGTATCTTACCCCGGAGGAGATCATCCGTAAACGGTATAACTGGTTTCAGGAGGCCCAGAGGCTGGGGAACGTAAGCCTGGCCTGTAAGCGCCTGGGGATCTCCCACAAAACCTTCTAGAAATGGCGGCGGCGGTTTAAAGAGGTCACCGCTAACCCCAACTCCCTGCTGGAGCCCAAGAGGACCCTATCGGTCGCCTGGCCAGGTAAAGAAAGCCATGGCCAGAAAGATCATCAGGCTTCGTAAGAAGAGTGAGCTTGGGCCGCTTGGGCTCTGGGATGCCCTTAAGCGCCAGAGAAGGCTCAGGCATACCCTTGGGCCTGGCGGCATCTACCGAGTACTTGAAAGGGCCGGCCTGATAAGGAGGCATAAGAGAAAGCCCAAAAGATACCGCAGGACCTTCCTGGTGCCCAGGCCTGGAGACCTGCTCCAGGTGGACGTCAAATACCTCCCCTACCTGGTGGAGGGAAGAAGATTCTTCCAATACACCCCCATCG
>JAZFTZ010000091.1:0-3344 GCA_036446955.1 Thermodesulfobacteriota bacterium | reverse complement strand
ATATTCAGATCGATCATTTTTCCTCTTTAGACCCTCACCGTCACGCCGCGCTCCTTCAGGTAGCGTTTGACTTCCGGGATAGTATAGTGGCGAAAATGGAATATGGACGCGGCCAGAACCGCGCTGGCCCGTCCCTGGGTCAATCCTTCATAAAGGTGGTCAAGCTTGCCCACGCCTCCCGAGGCAATCACCGGGACCTCGACGGCATCGGAGATTATCCGGGTCAACTCCAAGTCGTAACCCGCTAAAGTTCCATCTCGGTCCATGCTGGTAAGGAGAATCTCACCGGCACCCAACTCCACCGCCTGCTTTGCCCAGACCAGGGCATCCAGACCGGTAGGGGTACGACCTCCATGGATGTAGACCTCCCAGCTGTTACTTTGCGGCCTCCTTTTGGCGTCAATGGCCACCACTATACACTGGCTGCCGAAATTGGCTGCTCCTTTGCATATCAAATCGGGATTTTTCACCGCGGCGGTATTCATGGACACCTTATCCGCCCCGGACGAGAGCAGCCGGCGGATGTGGTCCACGGTATTGACTCCCCCGCCCACGGTAAGGGGCATAAACGCATTTTCCGCGGTCTTTTCCACCACCGAGTAGATGGTTTCCCGGCCCTCGTACGAGGCGGTAATATCCAAAAACGTCAGCTCATCGGCCCCCTCGCTATCGTACAGGCAGGCGGCCTCCACCGGGTCCCCAGCATCTCTCAGGCCCACAAAATTGATGCCTTTTACCACTCGGCCCTCTTTGACATCCAGGCAGGGAATTATTCTTTTGGCTAGCAACGTCTCGACCTCATCTCATAGTGAAGCCTCAATGGCCTCCCTCAAGCTCAGTGCGCCGCTATAGAGAACCTTGCCCAAGATGGCACCAGCAAGTCCGGTTATCGCTTTCAATCTCAGCACGTCCTCCAGGCTGCCTATCCCGCCAGCGGCAAAAAGGGGCAGGGTCAATGAACGGGCCAGCTCCTCTATGGCAGGGATGTTTGGGCCGGTGAGGGTGCCATCGGCAATCACATCGGTATATATCATGCCGGCCAAGGGTAAGCTCTCAAAGCTGGCGGCAAATTCCTGGGCCTTTACACCGGTTATCTCTTGCCAGCCCTGGACCGCCAGAAACCCCCGGAAGGCGTCTATAGCCAACAGGATCTTCTCTTGGTGTTCTTTCGTCGCCCGTTCCACAAGGCGGCGCTCTCTGAGTGCGGCGGTGCCAAGAACGACCCTGGCCGCACCCTTATTAAAACATTCGGAAATGGTGGCTAAATCCCTTACGCCGCCACCGAATTGAACCGGGATGGTTACCGCTTTGGCTATCGCCTCCAGGGTGGCCAAGTTTTTTGGCTTTCCGCTGAACGCGCCGTCCAGATCGACGACGTGGATGAGCTTGGCTCCTTCATTTTGCCAGTGCTTAGCCATCTCCACCGGGTAGTTGGAATAGATGGTTACCTTATCTCTCTTCCCTTGAGTGAGGCGTACACAGTCACCATTTAATATGTCGATGGCGGGAACTACTTGCATTCGACCTCCAGCCCCGACCGGCCAGTCCTCTTTTCAATCCCGGCAAACTCCAGGAAATTAGCCAAAAACTTGAGGCCCAACCGCTGGCTTTTCTCGGGATGGAACTGGCAGGCGAAAAGGTTACCTGACTGAACACTGGAAGCAAAATTTACCCCGTATTCTGTAGTGGTAACCACCATCTCCTCATCCTTGGGCTCTACCAGATAGGAGTGGACAAAATAGAAATAACTCTTCGGCGCTATGCCGGTAAATAAAGGATTGGGCCGCTTCAGATTAACCACATTCCAACCCATATGGGGGATCTTTAAACCCATCGAGGGAAATTTCACCACCTGGCCGGACAGGAAGCCAAGACCTGGCGTCCCAGACGACTCCTGGCTGGACTCAAAAAGTATCTGGTACCCCAAGCATATTCCCAGGTAAGGCCTGCCGGCCTCCAGGTGGCTGGTCAGGGGAGCAATCAGTCCCAGTTGAGATAGATTCTTCATACACTGGCCAAAGCTGCCCACCCCGGGTAACACCACCGCGTAGGCCTGGGCAACATCTTCTGCCGAGGAGCTGACCCGGGCTGGGCAGCCCACTTTTATGAGGGCCTGGTTTACGCTGTGAAGATTGCCCATGCCGTAATCAATGATGACCAGGTTCCTTTGGCCCATTACAGCATGCCTTTGCTTGAAGGAACACCCTCTCGATGGGGATCAAGGGAGGTGGCTTCATCCAGGGCCCTGGCCAAGGCCTTGAAAACCGACTCTAGCACGTGGTGGCCATTGGTCCCATAATGCATATTCACGTGCAAGGTTATGCCCAAATGGTCAGAGAATCCCTTGAGAAAACAAGCGGCCAGCTCCCAGTCGAACCCGCCCACCTTCTCCTGTATCTTGGGCACATTGTAGATCAGGTGGGAGCGGCCGGAGATATCCAGGGCCACCGTGGTCAGCGCCTCGTCCATGGGCACTGCGGCAGAGCCGAACCTTCTGATTCCCTTGAAATCCCCCAGCGCCTTTTTGAAGACCTGGCCCAGGGTTATGCCGATATCCTCCACGGTGTGGTGGAAATCTATCTCCAGGTCGCCTTGGGCAGTGATGTTGATATCGAACAGCCCATGGGTGGCGAACAGGGTCAGCATATGGTCGAAAAACGGTATGCCGGTAGATACCCGGCATTTACCCTTGCCCTCCAGGCAAAGGTCCACCTCCACCTCGGTCTCCCTTGTCTTCCTAGTCACTTGGGCGATTCGATTCACCGCTAGGCCCCTTGTCCGCGCGCCCGGTTGAGGCTTTCCTTCAGGGCCTCCAGGAAGGCCCGGTTCTCCCCCGGCTTGCCCAGAGTAACCCTCAAACAGCCTCGGAGTCCAGGTACAGAACCCAGATTCCTTATACTAATCCCCTTATCCAAAAGAAAACTATGCACCAAATCCGCGTCCCCGTCCACCTTGAAAAGAATAAAATTGGCCTGAGAGGGATAGGGCCTGAGCCCGGGCAGAGCGTTTAATTCGGGGAGGAGATTTTCCCGCTCCTCGATGACCTCTTGAACCTTAACCTCTATCGGGCCCATGTTGCTTATGGCCATGAAAGCCGCCCTCTGGGAGAGGAGGCCCAAATTATAAGGAAGCTTCACCTTCATAAGCTGGGCTACTAAATCCTTGTGGCCGATGAGAAAGCCCACCCTCAGCCCGGCCAGGCCGATTTTGGACATGCTGCGGCTCACCACCAGATTAGAATAGTCAGCCAGATAGGGGAGGAAACTGCGCCGGGAAAAGTGATAATAAGCTTCATCGACCACAACCAGACCGGGGAACTCCTCGAGCAGCGTCTTAATCCGGTC
>JAZFTZ010000090.1:0-3989 GCA_036446955.1 Thermodesulfobacteriota bacterium | reverse complement strand
CACCGGGCCCCACCTGCATTATGAGGTCAGGCTGAGAGGGGTCCCAGTGAATCCGGAGAGATATGTACTCGAGTAAAGAAAGTTATTTGCTCGAGAATAAGCCCCGGCAAAGAGGTTTCTCTTTACGGGGTTTTAATTTATAATAATAAATTAGGCGTCACCGGGTTGGGCGGGGAAATATCGAGATGTTCCATGTCCTGCTAAAGAAGATTGTCGGCAGCAAGAACGAACGGGAGCTTAAAAGGCTCTCCCCCATCGTGGCTGAGATCAACGCGTTGGAGCCCGAGGTGCGAAAGCTCAGCGATTCTGAGTTCGCTGGCCGGACGGCTCAGTTCAAGGAACGACTGGCCAAAGGAGAGGCTCTGGAACAGCTTTTGCCTGAAGCCTTCGCGCTAGTGCGGGAGGCCGCCCGCCGGACGCTGGGAGAGCGCCATTTTGACGTTCAACTCATGGGCGGCATAGTGCTGCACGAAGGCATTATAGCCGAGATGAAGACCGGTGAGGGCAAGACCCTGGTGTCTACGCTGCCCATATATTTAAATGCCTTGTTGGGCCGGGGCGCACACCTGGTCACCGTCAATGACTATCTGGCTCGCCGGGATGCTGACTGGATGGGTCCCATCTACCGGTTGCTGGGCTTAGGCGTAGGGGCCATACAACATGATATGGATGACCAGGAGAGGAAGGCGGCCTACGCCTGCGACGTCACCTATGGCACCAACAATGAGTTCGGCTTCGACTCTCTTCGCGCTAATATGAAATTTTCCATGGATGATTATGTTCAGCGGGAGCTTTTTTACGCCATCGTGGACGAAGTCGACAGTATATTAATAGATGAAGCCCGGACGCCGTTGATAATATCCGGTCCCACCGAGGAGAGCGTTGATACTTATCACCTGGTAAATGGGCTGATACCCGAGCTTAAGAAGGCCCGGGATTTCTCCGTGGAGGAGAAGAGCAGAACGATAGCCCTTACTGAAGAGGGCGTGGGGCGCCTCGAAAAGCTGGTCAATGTCGACAATCTATATGACTCCAAATGCATCGAGCTGCTCCATCACATCGACCAGGGACTCAAGGCGCATCACTTATTCAAGCGGGACGTGGATTATGTGGTGAAAGATAACCAGGTTATCATCGTAGACGAATTTACCGGCCGGATGATGCCGGGGAGAAGATATAGCGATGGGCTGCATCAGGCCCTGGAGGCCAAAGAGAAGGTTAAGATCGAAAACGAGAATCAGACCCTGGCCGCGATAACCTTTCAAAATTACTTCCGCATGTACAAGAAGTTGGCCGGTATGACCGGTACCGCGGATACTGAGGCCGTCGAGTTCAACAAGATATATAAGCTGGACGTGGTGGTTATTCCCACCAACGTGCCCATGATTCGCCTGGATAACCCTGATGTCATCTACCGCACCGAGAAGGAGAAGTTCAACGCGGTAGCTGATGGTATTGAGGAGTGCCACAAGCGGGGCCAACCGATCCTGATAGGCACCCTGTCCATAGAGAAATCGGAGTATCTGAGCCGGTTGTTAAAAAGGCGGGGCATAGCTCACGAGGTGCTCAATGCCAAAAACCATGAGAAGGAAGCTCAGATAATAGCCGAGGCCGGGCAGTTCGGGGGGGTTACTGTTTCCACCAATATGGCCGGCCGGGGCGTGGATATCAAGCTGGGGCCGGGAGTGGTGGAGGTGGGCGGCTTACATATCGTGGGCACCGAAAGGCATGAGAGTCGGCGGATAGATAATCAGCTTCGGGGGAGATCAGGCCGGCAGGGAGACTCGGGGTCGAGTCGGTTTTACCTCTCTCTGGAAGACGAGCTGCTGCGCATTTTCGGCTCGGATAAGATCTCAGGCATCATGTCCCGGCTGGGCATGGAGGAAGGCGTTCCGATCGAACACAATCTGGTCAGCAAGGCCATCGAAGGTGCTCAAGCGAAGGTGGAAGGTCACAACTTCGATATCCGCAAGCATCTGCTGGAATACGATGACGTGATGAACCAGCAGCGACATGTGATATACGAACAACGCCGCCGGGTCTTAAGTGATGAAGGCAGAAGCGATATTGCGGAAGGGATGATTGATGAGGTGGCCGAGGAAATGGTGGATACTTTCGCGCCTGAGAAGACTCACCCGGATGAGTGGAATCTGGCCGGGTTGAAAGAGGCTTGGGCCAACCAGTTCGGCCAGGAACTGGATTTGGACCCCGACGCTGGGCAGATTGAGGACCGAGACCAGCTCAGCGAACTGCTGATTTCGTCCGCCAAAATGGTCTATGAGGGGAAGACGGCTGAGATCGGCAAATCCCTCATGAAGGATTTGGAGAAGCTGATCTTGCTCCAGGCTATTGATTACCACTGGAAGGACCACCTGTTGAACATGGACCACCTCAAGGAGGGGATTGGGCTCAGGGGTTACGGTCAGCGGGATCCGTTGCAGGAATATAAGCGCGAGGGCTACGAGATGTTTACCGACTTGACCGAGCGGATAAAGTCCAGTACCGTTGAGCGCCTGTTTAAGGTGCAACTGGCCGATCCCGAGGAGGTCGACCGGCCCCAGCGTGAACAGAGGTTCGTGTTAAGCCGGGGAGAAAGTAAGCCGCGTCAAGCGACTATACGTCAGGGCAAAAAGATCGGCCGCAACGAGCCCTGCCCGTGTGGCAGTGGCAAGAAATATAAACGTTGTTGCGGGGCGGCTTGAATCTGGAGTAGTTATTGATATACTATGGGAGAGAGATACCGAAAGATTTCCAGGTTCCTGGTTTTAAGTGGTCGGGTGTCGCCTGCGGTGTCAAGGACCCGGGTCAACTCGATCTGGCCTTGATCTTCAGTGAGACTCCCTGCACCGGGGTGGGATTCTTCACCACTAACAAGATTAAAGCCGCGCCGGTGTTGCTTACTCGTAAGCGGCTTGCCGACGGGCGGGCGCAGGCGGTTATAATAAATAGCGGAAATGCCAACGCGGCTACAGGCAAGCGGGGAATGCAGGCCGCCTCATCCATGGCTGGCTGGGCGGCCGAGAGGTTGGGGGTTCCGCCTGGCCGGATGTTGGTCTGTTCTACCGGCAGGATAGGCCTGGCTTTGCCTTTGGTTCCTATTCGGGCCGGGATCGGCCCGTTGGCTTCATCGGTGTCCGCCCTCGGGTACAGAGATGCTGCCGAAGCGATCAGGACAACCGACCGATATGCCAAGCTGGTTGCCGCCAGCCTGATCCTGGGAGGAAAGCGGGCCAGGTTTTTAGCCTTGGCTAAGGGCGCGGGGATGATCAAGCCCGGATTGGCCACCATGCTGTCCTTTACGGTTACCGATTTGAACGTGGGCCGGGAGGCGTTGAGAAAGAGCTTTAAAGAGGCGGTTGACGCCAGTTATAATTGCATTACCGTCGATGGTCAGCGAAGCACTAACGACACGGTGCTGATAATGGCCAACGGCCTGGCCGGTAACCGCCCGCCGCAACGTCCCGAGGAGCTGAGCAAGCTGTCCCGGCTTCTTGCCCGGATGCACCTGGTGCTGGCCAAGAGCATTGTCAGGGACGGCGAGGGAGCCAGCAAGCTTTTGCATATCAGGGTGGTGGGGGCGGCTTCGGCTGCCCAGGCAAGGCGGGCGGCTTATGCGGTGGGGGAGTCCAGTTTGGTTAAAGCGGCCTTCTTCGGGGAACAACTCAACTGGGGGCGTATTGTCAGCGCGCTGGGTGCAACCGGCATAAGGATTATTCCGGAGGGGATTGATGTCCGGATAGGAGGCAGGAAGGTGGTTCGCGGCGGGATGGGTATCTCTCTGGACAGAGAACGCGCGGCTGCCCGCGCGCTTAAGAGAAATGAGATCGAGGTAATGATCGATTTGAATATAGCCGATGGAGAGGCCAACGTTTACGCCAGCGATTTAACTTATGACTACGTGAAACTTAACGCTGGCCACGAGTAAAACTATAACATAAGGAGGTTAATTTTTTGCCAGAGGTCACTATGAAGCAATTACTTGAGGCAGG
>JAZFTZ010000089.1:0-4189 GCA_036446955.1 Thermodesulfobacteriota bacterium | reverse complement strand
CAAGCGCCTCACTTGCTGTATCCTCATCCATCGCTGCCACCGCAGCCAGCTCTTCTCCAATGTACCTGACTCTATCGGCGGCCAGGATACGCTTTACCGGCCTGAAAATATGCTCGGGCTTCCTCTCGACCGGGGGCGCATCCTTGGCGGTTATCACTGCCTTCACCCCGGTAAGCCTTTGAGCCTTTCGGGTGTCAATACCGAGGACCCGCGCATGGGGGAACGGGCTCCTCAAAATCTTTCCCGCCAACATCCCGGGCAAGACTGTATCAGGACAGTACTTTGCTTTTCCTGTAACCTTCCCGAGGGCGTCTATCCTCGGCACCCTTTTGCCCACCACCGAGTACTGGATCATTTTGTCCGTCTGTCCTATTTTCAGATACTGGTAACACCCTAGCTGAAACATCCTCAGGGGGACGGGGAATAACCCTTTTCAAATGGTTTTCCCCACAATAACACCCGCGGCCGATCTAGCAGAAAATCTCTACCCCTTTTAAACAGTTAATGCCGGCCAGCCCCATTACGCTTCCCGAAACCAGCCGGATAAGTATGGCCTGGGGCGCTTAACAGAGCTTGATTATCCTGCTTATCTTAACCAGACGGTGGCGGTTTGCTCTCCTTGACGAAGCAATCGCTTTCCAGTGCTCCAAGCAGCTAGCGTGCCGTTACATGCACAAAATCACGAACATCTTGTTTCCTCTTAATCCAGCCGAAGTTATAGATCAAGTCCGACGTCCACTGCAGCCCTTCAATGTCGACGCTCTTTCCAAAATCTTTTATCCCCACCTTCATCGCCAGTTCTGGGGAAAGCCGGGTGAATTTGGGAAGGACAGCTCTTGCCTCCCTCTGGTTAGCACTAATGTAATCCGTCGCCTTAGCAATGGCGGATGCAAACCTTTTAACTAGATCTGAGTTTGCCTGAACCCATTTCTTGGTGGAGACGTAATTGGCTATGATGCCCCGACGGCGCAACGGGTGGAATGTGTCAAAGGCCAGCACCAGGTCAGGCTTCCCCTTATAAATGGTGTAAAAGGGCTCCACCAAATTGGCGGCGTCCACCTGCTTACTGACCAGGGCTGCCCCCATGTTTGGAAACGGAATCTCCAGCCATATTATCTTCTTGGGGTCGCCGCCGGCCCTTCTCACCATCTCCATTACGTAGAGGTCGGATATCTGATGGATGGTATTAACCGCGACCTTCTTTCCGACCAGGTCTTTAGGCTCTTTGATGCCGGCTTCCTTCCTCGCCATTATTACGCTCGTCCAAGGCGGTTGGGGAGGTTCGTAGGCTCCATCGGCAACAATGATGAAATCGAACCCCCGGTCGGCCGATAGAATCACCGATGTCACACTAGAAAACCCAATCCCCAGTGATCCACCGGCTACCGCGGGAAGTATCTTTGCACCTCCAGCCATGTACTGAAGTTTTGCTTCGATTCCTTCCTTAGCAAAAAACCCCTTGTCGACCGCCACAAAAGCCTGGAGGCAGTCAACGATAGGTATCAAACCTATCCCCAGTTTATCCGCGGCCAGCGCATAAGAATTGAAAACAAAAGGACCCATCAGGAGCAAAGTAACCAGAATGAAGGCTAGATGACATCTCTTCATCGTTCTTTCCCTCCTTTCCCTGGACCAGGTATCTATCGGTAAATCGCCCGTCTTAGTTCAGGCGGCAAAGAGCCAGTGCTGAAGAATCTAGGTCCTAGCCGGATGCTCGAATCTATCGCCCCCCTAACTGCGCATCCACATCAGTTTGAACCGAAAACCGTTGAACAAATAGGAGGATACAACCACCGCGCGCTGATTTGTGCTGTTGCCTGATTCCACGATGCCCTCAGAGGCTGGGGCTTTGGCTTGATTATATCAACCTACCAAAGACTCAGAAATACGTCAAGCCAATAATGACCTGCATCCTATGTTGTTATGAGACATAGGTTACACTCCCAGGGCAAGGGACCAAGGGCTACTTGTGGGGTAAACCCTGAGTCTTTCCAGGGGGACAGGGCCGAGGGCCCCTCCCCCTGGACCCCCTGCTGTTCCCGGCACACTAAGCCGTTTTTTTCTCCTTAGCCAGTTTGTTTTACCGGGATAGCTGCCTCACAAGGGACTTTGGTCTGGCAGTGGGGGCAGCCGTAGCTCGGGATCCGGTAATTGCGCTGAACGTACTCGGCCATCTTTACCCGGCCGTACTGGTAACAGGCCTCCTTGTCGTGGCCCTTCTCAGATATGGCCTGGGCCGGGCAACGCTTTATACACTCCATACAGCCACCTTCGTTGAAGAAGAGGCAATACTCATACGGCTTCTCGTATTTCCTCTTGGTAGGGACTAATGGAAGATTGGCAACGATGCTCCCCAGACGAATCGCTGCCCCTTTTTCGGTAATTAGACCGTCAGTCAGACCGAAGGTGCCCAGACCTGCGGCGAAGGCCACATGCCGCTCAGACCAGTTGGAGGCACGCCCGTAGCGGGGCGATCTGGCTCGGGCGAAGTACGGGGAAGGATTGGGAACGGCGGCTAGGTATCCCTTCTGGCGAAGCAAGGCGACCAAGTGGTTAGCAAGGGTATTGCGAAACTCATTGCCGAATAACCGGGTATGGGCCGCATAAATCGAAGGATAGAGGGGCTCCTTGCGCTGGCTTGTGCGGGTTAGCCTGCTCATGGGAAGGGCGAAACTAACCACGCTCACATCTTCAGGGCAGAACTTCTCTCCGCTATCCCTGGCAACCAGGGAGAGAAACTCGATGGGAGTCATATGGAAAGGGCCAATGATAATCTCAAATTTTAACTGCTCAAAGATCGGATCAGTGCCCCGAGCAAATCCGACCAGAGGTCTCTCAAAGATGGGCGAACCGTCTAGGAGATGGAAGCGATTCTGAGGATGATCTATTACGAATTTTGTTATCTCCTCTGTTAACCAAACCTCGGCAGGCAGCTTAATGTCGTAGTCTACTAGCTTCATTGTGCACCCTCCCATCTGGGAGCCTCATCTCTATAGATGTTGTAGCATCGGGAGGCATCTGACAACTGTTGGCGGAGCAGGCAACGTCGGCGGCCACCCGCCGGAGGAAATCCATGTTTTCTCGGACCGCGTCGATCGCGCTGGTCGGGGTCGAGGGGCATGAAGCCCATGTTTAAGGTAACGCCGATTCTCTTCAGCCTATCAACCCCCGCCAAATTCCGTTCGACCGTAACACGTTTATTGAGGGTTCGAAAACCGTCCGGGCTACCAGACTCGACACCCAGGTAAACGGCAATAAGTCCGGGGCCGCGAAAGTTATTGGGTTCCCCTGCAGATATCAATCCATGCTTCGAGCACACGATTTAGCGTTCCGCCCCCTGGGAAGAAATAATGGTTGCCTGTTTATTCTTCACCTTTGTTAGTCGTTTCTGCTCCCGTTTTTGGTTCTCCATACGAAATAAATAAGGATTGCATCTGGAAATAGGCCAAGTTGCCGAGGGAAACACCCTGGACTTGCAAGAGCTAGTTTAACTGGAGATCTTCCCTCACCGAGGCCCTGGCTGGCGATGCAAGGGGTTCCTCTGTTGACCAACAAGGAACTTATGGGCCATAAGCCGATAACGACCCAGAGATATGCGCACCTATCGCTGAGTCATCTCAAGGAGGCAGTGGCTGGCCTTTGTGGGAGGATTACCGGTACACAAGTGTCCCAAACAATGTCCCAGGGAGTGTCGGCCGTTGACGAATGAGGAATAAAGGGCTATAAATTAAGCAAAGGCCGGCGTAGCTCAGAGGTAGAGCAACTGATTCGTAATCAGTTGGTCGGAGGTTCGACTCCTCTCGCCGGCTCCAGTATTTTTACTTATATTTCTCATAGTTAGCTAATTCAAAACCAACCTTGTCAGAATCAGAAAAAAGGCCAAGGACAGTAGACGGGACACTAATCCCCCCTAAAACTCCCCCAGATAGACCCTCGACCGCATCCCTCAAATGGGCCGGAGAGAGGTGGGCATAGCGTATGATCATGGTCACGGTCTTATGCCCCATGAGCTCCTCGTCCTCAAGAATATCCCACGCATCGTCAGCCGGGAGGCAAAGGTATGGCGGAGGTCGTGAAACCTGAAATCCTCAATCCCCGCCTGCTTAACCGCCCGCTTGAAAACTTTGTCCAGCCAGTAGAACCGCTGTCCCTTATCTGTTGTGAAAACATAAGGGGCCAGAACCTTCCG